>DASUAD010000578.1:0-2822 GCA_035763965.1 Thermoanaerobaculia bacterium
GGTGGTGATCCCGGCGCGAAACGAGGAGGAGAACGTCGAGGCGGCCGTCCGCTCCCACCTCGGCCAGGATTATCCGGGCCTCCAGGTCGTGGCCGTGGACGACCGGTCGACCGACCGGACGCCGGAGATTCTCGCGAAGCTCGCCCGAGAGGATCCGAGGCTCGTTGTTCTGCCCGGAGCGGATCCCCCCGAAGGCTGGCTCGGAAAGCCGCACGCGCTCTGGACGGGTGCGCAGGCCGCCGTCGGTGAGGTGCTTCTCTTCGCGGACGCGGACGTCCGCTACGACCGCCGCGCTCTTCGCGAGGCGGTCTTCCTCCTCGAGGCGCGGGGTCTCGACCTGGTCGCGTTCTTTCCGAAATTCGAGATGCGCGGCTTCTGGGAGAACGTCCTTCTGCCGTATCTCGGCGTGACCGTCTTTCTCGGCCTCGGATTCTTCGCGGCGTCGCGGCGCTTCCGCGGCCTGGCGCTGGGGGCCGGCGCCGGCAATCTGGTGCGGCGCGCCGCCTACGACGCGGTCGGCGGACACCGGGCGTTGAAGAACTCGGTCGTCGACGACATCCGTCTGGCCACCGCCGTCAAGCGCGCCGGATTCCACGTCGCCGCGTTCCGCGCGGAGGACCGCGTGACCGTTCGGATCTACCGGGGGTTTCGCGGCGTCTGGGACGGCTTCACGAAGAACGTCGCATGGGCGTTCGGCGGACCGTGGGGCGCGGTCCTGTTTCCGCTCGTGCTATTCGCGCTCGCGGTCTGGATCGTGCCGGCCGCGACTCTTATCTCGGCGGCTCTCGGAGCGAACGTTCCGCCCGCCGACGTTCGCCTCGCCGCGCTGATCTTCGCGGGAACCGTCGTCCTCCGCGGCGGGCTCGCGGGTGCGTTGCGCGATCCGCTCTGGCCCGTCCCGACGCACCCTATAATGGCCGCCGTTTGGGCCGGCCTGATCGGCCGGTCTCTGATACACAGGTTCGTCCGAAAGCGTCTCACCTGGCGGGGCCGGGAGTACGACGCGCGACGCGCGCGCTTCTAGGGAGGTCGGGATGCGGTGGATCGGCCTCGCAGGCATCGTGGTGCTCTTCGCGATCGCCTATCTCTTTTCGGCCAACCGCCGCGCGATCCGCTGGTACACCGTCCTCTGGGGATTCGCACTCCAGGTCCTGTTCGCTTTTCTCGTCCTCTACTGGGAGGCGGGCAAGAACGCGCTCGAGCGGTTCTCGCTCGCGATCACGGGAGCGATCTCCTACGCGGACGAAGGCGGCGCTTTCGTTTTCGGCTGGCTGACCGGTCGCATGGAGAAGATCGGCGAGGCGACGGGCCTCCCGATCGGCGGCTACATCTTCGCGTTCAAGGTCCTGCCGATCATCATCTTCATCGCGTCTTTCTTCACGATCATGTACTACCTCGGCGTGATGCAGAGAGTCGTGCAGGGCATGGCGTGGGTGATGCAGCGGCTCATGCGGGTCTCGGGCGCCGAATCGCTCGCCGTCGCCGCAAACGTCTTCATC
Organism: Thermoanaerobaculia bacterium; assembly: GCA_035763965.1. GTDB lineage: Bacteria > Acidobacteriota > Thermoanaerobaculia > UBA5066 > Gp7-AA6 > Gp7-AA6. The sequence continues at coordinate 1,500 of DASUAD010000578.1, forward strand.
GGGCAGACCGAGGCGCCCATCCTGATCGCACCGTACATCCCGACGATGACCCGGTCGGAGATCCTGACGATGATGACCGGCGGGATGGCGCACGTCTCGGGCGCCGTGCTCCTGGCTTACGTCGCGATGGGGATCCCGGCGAAATACCTGATCACGGCCTCGGTCATGGCGGCGCCCGGCGCGATCATGATGGCGAAGATCCTCATGCCCGAGACCGAGACTCCGGTTACGATGGGCAAGGTCCGGCTGCGGGTCGAGAAGACGCACACGAACCTGATCGACGCGGCGGCGTCCGGCGCTTCACAGGGAATGGCTCTCGTCATCAACATCGTCGCGATGCTGATCGCGTTCATCGCCTTGATCGCGCTGCTGAACGGGTTCCTCGGCTGGGCCGGCGGCCTCTTCGGCCATCCGGAGTTCCAGCTCCAGAAGGTCTTCGCCTGGATTCTCTGGCCGCTCGCAGTGGTCATGGGAGTTCCGACCCGCGACGCGGGCGCGGTTGCCGACCTGATCGGCAACAAGACGGTCATCAACGAGTTCTTCGCCTACGCCAAGATGAGCACGGTCCAGGCAGGCTTGTCGGAGAAGGCCCGGCTGATCGCGTCGTTCGCTCTGTGCGGGTTCGCCAACTTCTCCTCGATCGGGATCCAGATCGGAGGCATCGGCGGACTCGCCCCCACACGGAAGGGCGACATCGCCCAGCTCGGGTTTCGCGCGCTCCTCGGCGGCTCCCTGGCTTCCTTCATGACCGCGACGATCGCGGGACTCCTCGCCGGATGATCGACATCGGACTTCCCGGCCGCCTCGACGCCGCCGTCTCGTTTCTGACGGGGAAGCGCGACGCCACGCCCGCCGTCGGGCTGGTGCTCGGGTCGGGCCTCGGGGCGTTTGCGGAACGGCTCAAGAGCCGCCTCGTGATCCCGTACGAAGAGATCCCGTACTTTCCCGTCCCCTCGGGGGTCGTGGGGCATGCCGGCGAGCTCGTGCTCGGCGACGTCGAGAGGACGCCCGTCGTCGTGCTCTCCGGGCGGGTGCACTTCTACGAGGGACGCCCGATGACCGACGTCGTCTTTCCGGCGCGCGTCCTCGCGCGGCTCGGCGTGGGCGCCGTCGTGCTGACCAACGCCGCGGGAGGAATTCGACGAGCCTTCCGGCCGGGCGACCTGATGCTCATGACCGATCACATCAACGCGTTCGGGACGAACCCCCTGATCGGACCGAACGAGGACTCCCTCGGTCCCCGATTCCCCGACATGAGCCGCGTCTACGATCCTGCCCTGCGCAAGCTCGCGAAGGCCACCGCGCGGGCGCTCCGGATCCCCC
>DASUAD010000579.1:0-4458 GCA_035763965.1 Thermoanaerobaculia bacterium
GCGAACCGGGCGTCCGGATCCGTCCACTGCGAGTGGCTCGAGAATCCCGCCGCCGACACGGCCTCCACGATCTCGCGCGGCTGGTACTTGTACGAGCTCTCCGTCCAGATGGACTCTCCCTCGCCGAACTCCACGGACACCCCGGCGCGCGGGATCTCGACCGTCTGCCGGCGCATCGAGACGAGGTACATCTCGACCCGGCGCTCGTCGCCGTTCCAGACCGCTCGGTGCCCAAACGACGCGAGGTCGAAGTTCGCTCCGAGCTCGCGATTCATCCGCACGAGCAGGTTCTTGTTGAAAGCGGCCGTCACGCCGAGCGGATCGTCGTAGGCGAGGAGAAGCTCCCCGACCGGCTTCACGAGGTCCGATCCCAGGAGGAGGGCATCCCCGGGGCGCAGGCTCTGGCGGATTTCCACCAGGAATTCGTGGGCCGCGGGCGGGTCGAAGTTGCCGATGTTCGAACCCAGGAAGAGGACGAGGAGCCCGCCCCGGGGCGGCCGCTCGCGGGCCGCGCGGCGCAGCCCCTCCTCGTAGGTCGCGCGGTGTCCGACGACCGACACGTGCTCGAGAGCCCCGAGAGTGCGCTCCGAGAGCTCGAGGGCCGTCGGCGAGATGTCGATCAGGTGGATCGCCACGTGGCGGCGCCGCGTCCGCAACGCCTCCGCCAGCAGGGCGACCTTCTCGCCGCTGCCGCAGCCGAGCTCGAGCAGGGTCACCGGATCCTCCACCGGACCGACCATGTCGTTCGCCCACCGCGTCAGGAGCCGGGACTCGGCCCTCGTGATGCGGTACCACGGCAGGCGGCAGATCGACTCGAACAGCGACGAGCCGAGGGCGTCGTACAGGTATTTCGACTGAATCTGTTTCGGGGTGAGCGCGAGGTCCCGCGCCGCCTCGCGCGCGAAGTCGCGGATCGTCTCGGGAGGTGAAGGCGCGAGGAGTGTGCTCATCGGGAAGCTCTCGCCGGGGTCTTCCGCCCTCAGCCGCCTCTCACCGTCCGGAACGTCGCGTACACGTAGGGGTAGTTGCCGCGGAACCAGTTGCGAAAGCTTCGACGCAAAAACGGCTTCGCAGTGGCGAACGATCCCCCCTTCATCACCCAGTGTTTCCCGTCGAAGAATTCCGCCGAGTACACCGGGTACGAGGGCATCGGCCGGAAACCGGGGAACGGCTCGAAGACCGTCGACGTCCACTCCCACCCGTTGCCGACGAGGTCGTGCACGCCCCACGCGCTCGCGCCTTCCGGGAAAGACCCGACGGGCATGGGGTCCCAGCGCCGGAATCCGAAGTTGCCCCGCGAGGCGTCCGGCGCCTCTTCCCCCCACGGGTAGGAGCGCTCGCCGCCCGACGGTGTTCCGCAGGCGGCGCGGTGGTACTCCGCCTCGGTCGGGAGGCGCGCGTCCTTCCAGCGGGCGTACGCGGATGCTTCCGCCTGGCTGACGAAGACCGGCCAGGCCGGCGGGAGGGGCACGTCCTGGAACAGTCCCCGCCACATCCAGTCCCCGCCGCGGCGCTCCCAGAAGGCGGGATGGCGCACGTCCCCCTCGCTTCGCCAGTGCCACCCCTCCTCCGACCAGAGGTCCTGGCGGTCGTAACCTCCGGCGCGGACGAACTCCAGGAAGTCGCGGTTGGTCACGTCGTCGACGTCGATCTCGAACTCCGGCACCTCGACGCTGGTCGATTCGAATTCGTTGTCCCATCCGAAGGGGACCGCGTCTCGTTTCGCCCCGAGCGTCGCCCTCCCGGCGGGTACCCGCACCCGGCGTGTCGGCCGCGGCGCGTCGGTTCCGAGGACCGGCGCCGGCGCTCCCCGCGGCGCCCGCTTCCTCTCGTGCGGAAGGCGGTGCCACATGTAGAGGAGAGTCTCCTGGTGCATCTCTTCGTGCTCGAGGATCGTGTACGCGGCGAGCCCGCCGGCGAGCACCGGGTTGTCTTCCCGCGTGACGTCCCTGGTCTCGAACGCCTCGACGATCGCGCGATCCGCGGCGCGCCCGTACGCCTGGATCTCCTCGCGCGAGGGCCATCCGCGCGGCGCGGCTCCGGGGACCGAAGAAACGTCCTCCGGATCGATCCCCCGCTCGAAGAGGATCTCGAACTCCCCGTCGATCCCGGGTTCGCCGAGCCCCCTCTTGAGGAGGGTATTCACGGAGAAGGCCGGCAGATGCCCTTCGTAGAAGACGATCGGATTTCGCAGTGCGATCGGCCGGTCGTAATAGGCGTCCGGCGCGAGCATCCCGAAGATCTCCGCTGACCGGCGGCGGTTCGATTCGTACCACTCCACCGCCTGCCGGCGGTCCAGAAAACGGTCGACGAGCGTATCGAGTTCCGTCATGGCGCGTACTTTACCCATACGCTCCGACGGAAATGCTAGATTCCCGCCAATGCGCGTCCCGAGGCCTGCTCTGCCCCTTCTCTGCGCGGTTCTCGCCGCCGCCTGCGCCCGGGAGAAGACGTCCACGACTTCGGGCCAGCCGGGCGGCGCCGGGGCGACGCCCGCCTCCGCCCCGGGGCTCGTCCTCGCCCCGGACATCCCGGACCGGCTGAGAAAGTTCGCAAGGACGCCGATCGACTACGACAGGTCGCTGCTCGACCAGAAGGAAACCCGGACCGTCGCGAAGCTGATCGAAGCCTCGCGGTTCATCAACAACATATTCCTGACGCAGGTCTCCGAGCGGAATCCGGCCGTCCGGGCGCAGATGTTCGAAGCCATGGGCCGGGGGAACACCGCCGCCCGGTGGGCGGTCGCCCTCTTCGACGTCCACAAGGGACCGTGGGATCGCCTCGAGGAAAACGAGCCCTTCATCGGGCGGGACCCCAAGCCGAAAGGGGCCGGCTTCTATCCGGCCGACATGACCCGGGAGGAGTTCGAGCGCTGGGTCTCCGCCCATCCCGCGGACAAGGCCGCGCTCGAAGGTCTCTTCACGATCGTTCGCCGGCAGGGGCCGTCCCTCGTCGCGATCCCCTACTCGAGAGCGTACCGGGAGGCGCTCGAGCCGGCCGCGCAGATCCTGCGCGAGGCCGCGGCGACGACCGGCAACGCGAGCCTGCGGGACTACTTGAACAAGCGCGCGGACGCCTTCCTCTCAGACGACTACTACGACTCGGACATCGCCTGGATGGACCTCGACTCCGAGATCGAGGTCGTGATTGGACCCTACGAGGTCTACGAGGACGCGCTCTTCAACTACAAAGCCTCGTTCGAGTCGTTCGTCACCGTTCGAGATCGCGGGCAGAGCGAGAAGCTCGCCGTCTACGCCCGGCACCTCCCGGACATGGAACGCAACCTGCCGATTCCCGATCAGCACAAGAACCTGAATCGGAAGTTCGAGTCGCCCATTCGCGTCGTCCAGGAGATCTACACCGCCGGAGACTCGCGAGCCGGCGTCCAGACGTCCGCGTTCAACCTTCCGAACGACGAGAAGGTTCGCGAGGCGAAGGGATCCAAGAAAGTCCTCTTGAAGAACGTCATGGACGCCAAGTTCGAGCAGTGTGGACGCCCGATCGCGGAGAGGCTCCTCGTCGCGGGCGAGGTTCCCAACCTGTCTTTCGACGCCTTTTTCAACCACACGCTCTTCCACGAGCTCGCCCACGGTCTGGGTCCCGGCCTCATCCCGGGCTCCGGCGGCGCCCGCGTCGATTCCCGCCTGCTCCTGAAGGAAACCTATTCGACGATCGAGGAATGCAAGGCGGACGTCACCGGGCTCTGGAACATCCTGCTCGCTCTCGACCGGAAGTGGCTCGCGGGAATCACCGAGCCGCAACTTTTTTCGACCTACAACGGGCTGATGTTCCGCAGCATGAGGTTCGGGATCGACGAGGCGCACGGGCAGGGAACCGCGATCCAGTGGAACTGGTACCGCGAGAAGGGAGCGATCGTCCCCGCGGAGGACGGGCGCTTCCGCACGGTCTTTGCGAGGTTTCGCGAAGCAGTCCGCTCGCTGGCGAACGAGCTGCTGATGATCGAGGCGACGGGAGACTACGCCCGCGGCAAGGCTCTCCTGGACAAGTACGGGCGTTCGAACCCCGAGATCGAGTCCGGGATCGCGAAGCTGGCGGACATTCCCGTCGACATCGCGCCGGTCTTCGTCGCCGCGGGGGAGAAGTAGTTTGAGGTTCCCGGATGATGGTTCGAAGCTCCGGCAGGGGCAGCCGACTTTGGACCCGATCTTGCTACCGTTTGAGATGAGGAGGTCAAAGTGACGGAATCCGAAGGCACGACTCAGGGCGGCTCCTCGACTTCGAGCGGTTCGTCCGCCGGCGGCACCCGCAAGAGAACGCCCGGCGTCCGCCGAAAGGCGGCGCGAAAGAAGTCGCCCGCTTCCGGCCGCAGGACGGCCTCACGCGGCGCGTCGGGGCGCCGGACCTCGGGCCGGCGCCGGGCAAAGGCGACCGGGCTCGAGAGTCTGTTGAACGACCTCGCGAAGAGAGCGAACCGCGCGGGCGAGACGATCGCCAGTT
>DASUAD010000580.1:0-2286 GCA_035763965.1 Thermoanaerobaculia bacterium
GCCGCGGGGAGGGACCTGGGGCGAGGACGGAACCATTCTCTTCGTTCCCGAGAACTTCTCTCCCTTGATGCGCGTCGCCGCGGCCGGAGGAACGCCCGAGCCCGCGACGCGCCTGGACCGGGCAGCCGGCGAAACAGCACACCGCTGGCCGAGCTTTCTGCCGGGTGGACGCCGGTTCCTCTATGAAATCCGGAGGGCCGGGGGTGATCCGAAGGCCCCGGGCCCGACGTTTGCCAGCGTCGTGGGATCGCTCGGAGGCAGCGAACAGCGCATGGTTCTGTCCGAAGGCAGGGCGACCACCTATGTTCCGCCCGGCTACCTCGTTTTCCGCCGCGCGAACTCCATCATGGCGGTCGCGTGCGATCCGAAGTCCCTTTCGAGCCGGGGGGATCCCGTCGTGCTGGCCGAGAGCACCGAGGCGTTCGCTGCGACGGGAGTCTCCCTCTTCGCGGTCTCAAAGGATTTCCTCGTCTATCCGCCGCGGATTGCATCGATCCTGACGCGAATGGTCTGGCTCGATCGGTCAGGCAAGGAACTTTCGACTGTCGGGCCTGCGGCGCGCGTCACCAACTTCGCGCTCTCTCCGGATGGGCGTCGAGCCGTCACCGTGCAGATCGAGGAGGGGTCGCCGCCGGATCTCTGGCTTTTCGACACCGGGGTCGGCCGCAGCATCCGGCTCACTCGGGATGGCGCCGCGCAGACATTGCCCGTCTTTTCGTCCGACGGGGCGCGAATCTTCTTGTCCGCCTACTCGCGAGGGCCATGGGATCTCTGGGAGATCACTCCGCAGGGACGAGACCTGAAGCCTTTCCTGGAGTCGGCCGGCAGCAAGTCAGCGAACGACGTCTCTCCGGTCGGCCGCTATCTGCTCTATCGGGAGTTCAATCGAGGCACCCGCGGAGATCTGAAAGTGGTTCCATTGACGGGAGAGCGCCGGCCTCGCGCTTTCATTGCAACAGTGGACGAGGAGACCAACGGGGATTTCTCTCCGGACGGGCGATGGGTGGCCTACACGTCGGACGAGTCCGGCCGGAAAGAGGTCTACGTGGCGTCGTTTCCCGACCCCACGCTCCGATTCCGGGTCTCCGGCGAGGGAGGCTCGCAGCCCCGCTGGAGCCGGGACGGAAAGGAGCTGTTCTACATCCGCTCCGGCCACCTCATGGCGGCCGGAGTCGGCCGGCAGGGAAACGATCTCGTCTTCGGCGAGAGCCGCGCTCTCTTTCCGCTGCGCCTGTCCAGCCAGGTCGATCCGGCTTTCGACGAGTTCACGAACTACGACGTCGCGCCCGACGGCCGCTTTCTGGCGAATCTACGCGCAGGCGGCGACACTCCGACTCCGCTGGTCTTCGTGGAAAACTGGCAAGAGACCCTGGGGAGTCGACGCTAGACGCATACATCGTCATATAGATGTATGATGCTGAAGTGAAGCGTCTTCAGATATTCATCGAAGAAGAGCTGGACTCGGCCCTCGAGAGGAAAGCCCGATCGGAAGGGAAATCGAAGGCCGCGCTCATCCGACGCTATGTCCGCGAGCGGCTGAGCCCGCTGCCGCCGATCGAAAAGGACCCTCTCTGGAAGCTCGTCGGCGTGGACGACTTCGAGCCCTCGCCGGTCGACGAAGTCGTCTACCGATGATCTTCGTCGATACATCCTTCTGGATCGCCCTGCGGAACCGGCGCGATCCGCGTCACGCGGAAGCAGCGACGCTCCTTCGCAGCCGAGCCGACGGAGGTCTCGCGACGTCGAACCAGGTTCGCGGCGAAACCTGGACCTATCTTCGCCGGCGCGTGGGTCACGACGGCGCCGTCGAGTTCCTCGACGCCCTCGAGCGCTCCCCGAGAATCCAGCTCTTCTCGATCACGGAAATACAGGAGCAGCGGGCTCTGAAGTGGCTGCGGCAAGGCGACGAGCGGGAATATTCGTTCGTGGACGCCACGAGCTTCGTCCTCATGCGGGAGCTGCGGATCCGAGAGGTCCTCGCTTTCGACGGAGATTTCTCGGCGGCCGGGTTCATGGAGCTGCGAGCATGAGCCGGCCCGGATCCTCGACCGAGCCGCCGAGCCGAGGATGACGCTCACCGCGGGCTCCCGCCTGGGCCCCTACGAGATCGTCGCGCCTCTGGGCGCCGGCGGCATGGGGGAGGTCTACCGCGCGCGCGACACGCGGCTGGAGCGGACGGTGGCGATCAAGGTGCTCTCGTCCCGTCTCGCGGCGGACCCGGAAGCGCTCGCTCGGTTCGAGCGAGAGGCGCGGGCGGTGGCGGCGTTGTCCCATCCCAACATCCTC
>DASUAD010000581.1:0-6779 GCA_035763965.1 Thermoanaerobaculia bacterium
GTGAGTGTCCCCGAAGCGGGGGAGACAGGGGCAACGGAAAGGGCCTGATCTTCGGGCCGACCGGGGATGGGGTCAGACGCTATGACGCGAGGCTAAAAAGGACACCGCTGTAGCCTTCTCTTTTTCACGCCTGAAAGGAGAAAGGCTATGAGTCAGACGGCGTCCGCGAGGAAGTATAGCGATGAGGTGTGGACCCTGTACGTGGCTTTCGAACTGGGCTGGAGGAATTGGAAGCTGGCCTTCACCACCGGGCTGGGCCAGCGGGTGGCGGAGGTCTCGGTAGCGGCGAGGGATCTGGGACAGCTGCGTGGTGCGATCGAGCGGATCCGGAAGCAGTTTGGCCTGCCGCAGGGTTGCCGGATCATCAGCTGCTACGAGGCGGGCCGAGACAGTTTCTGGCTGCACCGGTTGCTGAAGAGTTGGGGCATCGAGAACCTGGTCGTCGACTCCTCGTCGATCGAGGTGAACCGCCGAGCGCGTCGAGTCAAGACGGATGTGCTGGATGCGCGCAAGCTGCTTTCGATGCTGGTGCGGTACAAGCTGGGCGAGCGGAAGGTCTGGAGCGTGGTGAGGGTGCCCTCGGCCGCTGAGGAGGACTCCCGCCATTTGCACCGAGAGCTGAGGACCCTGACGAAGGAGCAGACGCGGCTGATCAACCGTATCAAGGGGCTGCTGGCAAGCCAGGGGACCAGCATCGAAGCGGGCAAGAGCAGCCTTCTCGAGCGGCTCGAGACGACTTGCATCTGGGACGGGTCGCCTTTGCCTTGCGGCCTGAAGGCGCGGCTGCGGCGGGAGATCGAGCGCTACGAGTTTGTGCACCGGCAGGTCCTGGATCTCGAGGCGCAGTTGAAGATGATGCTTTCGCGGGGTACCGGGGCAGCTCTGGCCGGCATTCGCCGCTTGATGGCGCTTCGTGGAGTGGGACGCACGACGGCGACGATCTTCGTGCGGGAGTTTGGTTGGCGCCGTTTTCGGAATCGCCGCCAGATCGGGGCTTTGGCTGGCCTGACCCCCACACCCTTTCAGAGTGGCGACAGTTCGCGGGAGACGGGTATCAGCCGAGCCGGCAACCGGCATGTACGAGGCATCGCGATCGACCTGGCCTGGGGATGGCTGCGGCTGCAGCCCCGAAGCGAGCTTTCGCGCTGGTACTTCAGACGTTTCGCGGGCGGAGGCGCTCGGATCCGAAAGATCGGCATCGTTGCCTTGGCACGGAGGCTTCTGATCGAGCTGTGGCGTTACCTGGCGGTGGGCACCCTGCCAACGGGAGCTCGGCTGAAGTCCGCCACCCTCTAAGCAAGATATCGGGGCTTCTGCGTGAACCAACGTTGGTCGCAAGCGCCCGTAATCGGAGAGCGGGTCTGCTTCAAGAGACCGTGGGTCAGACTGGGCGCTTCGCAAAGGCTTTCCCCTATCGCCTCCGGGCGAACAAAGCATCGGGTGACCAGCCTTCATGAGCTGGCACGGATAGAAGGTCGTTCGAGGCCCCCTCGGCCCGAACTCTCACGGAAAGCCACCAACTCTCGAATCGAAAAACCAACGTACGTTCCCTAAAGGAGGAGAAAAAGGAAACCAGACCAAGGGAAGGCTTGACACCACCTAGCGTCATAGAAGGTCTCCACTTGCCAGGTTGCTCCGCAGAGCCCTGCGTGGACTTCTCGTGGCTATTCCGAGAACAGATGCTCGACTCGCGTCAGACGGTGAACCACGTGGTAGTCCCCGCGCGACCATTCCATGGTGAATGGGACCATCACTCGATCGACCTTGCGGTAATCGCGCAGAACGTATTCCTCCGGGAGAGGCCCGACGACGGTCGGGAGCTCGTCCGAGATGCGCCGCAGGAATCCGCGCCTCGCGTCGAAGTCGAAGCGATGAAGACGTCCGTCTGTCCCGCGCAGCTCCACCACGACCGTCTCTTCGCTTTCGACACGGCCGCGGCCGATCACGGTCATCCGCGCTCGAAGCTCCGCACTCTCGAAATCCAGAAAGAAGAGATTCGCGATCCAGCGGTTCGCCTCCGGGGGATAAGACAGGTCTGTCCTCGTCTGGACGCGGTTCGGCTTCTCCTGTTCGATCAGAAAATCTCCGCTGGCACTCGCTCGTCCGCTGTCGCGCATGACGACGCCGGAAATCCGTCGAGCACGGATCCGCCGGAGGCGTTCGCGTCCTCCGAGGTACGAGACATAGCGTTCGACGACGGTCTCGAGCGACGGCAAACCGCCCGCGTCCGCGACCTCGGACGGGCGTCGAGTCCAACCGGCGTCCGCGAGGCGAGGCGTGCCGACCGTCTGGACGGCTCCGCGGTGGCACGTGTTGCAGGTGACGACCGTCTTCCCCCCGTAGAAATCCCGGTTCGTGTCGAGCGTCATGTGGAGCATCCGGCGCGCCGCCTCCTTGGGAGCCTTTTCGTCGGACTCCCATTCGCTCGTGTGGCAGTGGGCGCACGTCACGCCAAGGGAGTTCGCCATCACGGCCATCAGGGGAATGAGTTGTGAAGTGGGGAGGCCGCGCAGAACGCGGATGTTTCTCCGGGTCTGTTCGACCGGGGGATCCTCGATCGGCGGCCGTGCCTGCCCCCACAGGCTCGGCGAAGACGCCGCAATCCATCCGCAGAGAAGGGGCTTTCGGAGGTCTCGCGCGCGAAGATGCATTCCCACGAGGTCACGCCGTCGAACGAAGTGCGTGTCGAAGCGCGAAGTTGGCGATCCAGCAGGAGACGGCGAGGAGCGCACAGACTCCGAACGCGACGGGATGGTCCTGCGCAAGGAAGTGCAGGTCCTCGACTCGCCCGTTCGAGAACCGGAACTGGATGGAGAGCGCCAGAGCCGTGAAGAACATGCCGAAGCCGATCAGCCACCTCTGCCAGACGAGCATCCGTCGCGTGCGGCGAAAAGCCTTCAGCTCGAGCTCCGGAGGCGGAGTGGCAGGCGCGGAGCGCGTCATGTTTTCCAGCGACTGTTCCCGGATTCGTCGAGCGAAATCCGGGTCCTGTTCGAGAAAGGACTCGACGACGGCGCGCGTGGGCGGGCTCGCTTCGCCCGAGAGATAGACGGGGAGCAGATCCAGGATGACTTCACGCGTGACGTTCACGTTCATCTTTGACCCTCCTGGCGGTTCCGAATGCTGGCGAAGGCCAGCCGCGCTCTGTGAATCTTCGTCTTGACAGCCGCCATCGAAATTCCGAGCACACGCGCGATCTCTTCGTAAGTGAGCCCTTCGACGGCGCGAAGCAGAAGGGCCGACCGATCCACCTCCGGAAGGTCGCTCAGACGTGCCAGGACCGCGCGTAACTGCGCGTTCTGCTCCGTCATGGCGAGAGCGTCGACGCCCGGATCTTCGATCGGCTCCTGGAGTTCGACGTTCCGGCGCGATCGGCGCAGTTCCCGAAGATAGAGATTCCGTGCGATCGTGAACAGGTAGCCCTTGACCGTATCCGTGCGGATGCGCGCAGGGGAAGTCCACGCGCGCACGAAAGTCTCGGAGGTGATGTCTTCGGCGTCGCTGCGGTTGCGGGAGAGATACAGGGCGAAACGAAACACGTCCACGGAATACCTCTGATACAGCGTGTGGAAATCCGTCATCACGCGTCTCACAGACAGCTATCCTCGACCGTCCCAAAAGTTTCGGCGATCCCCGACGATGGATCCCGTGAAGGAGCTGGACCGGTTCTGGAAGGTCGGCGAGCACCGGTTCCGCCGGATCCGGAAGGACGACTCGCCGGGCGAGGAGATCGTCTTCGAGATCGGGCCGGACGGCCGCGCGACCCGGTTCACGCAGCACAGCAATCACTTTCTGCGGGTGCGTTAGGGCGGGGGGGATTCGAGCAGCCCGCGGAGCGAGGATCCGTCCGCGAAGCGGACGTCCCAGATCCGCCAGCGTCCGGCGATGCGGACGAGGTGGGCGGTCACGCTGCGCGGCCGCCCGCGTGACCACTCGAGACGCACGGGCACCCAGGCGGCCTCACCGGACACTCGCGCGGCACCGACCCGGAAGCTCTTCGGATACTCCTGCGAATCGGTGAACGGATCGCCGTCGATCGGGGGAGCTTCGTCCGGCGAGCTCGGCCTCTCGAAGTACTTCTCGCACAGCGCGAGGAGATCGGGCGCCAGCCAATCGGCCTTCGCGCGGACGGACTCCGGCGTGAACGCCATGTCGTGCGCGAAGTGGAAGGCGTAGAACGCGCGCACGGTCGCGGCGGGCGTTTTCGGGACCGGCGTCGGACCGGCGGCGAGCCACGCCGTCAGCCGGAACGGGCCGACGAGGCGCAGGTCGGATAGGAGGGACGGATCGATCGTCTGAGCGGGTACCGCGGAGAGGAGCGGCGCCGCGGAGATCGCGAACGCAACGAGAAACCTTCTCATCGACGAACTCCTATCGGGCGATACGGAGGAACTGCACTCGGCCCGGGCCCATCTCCGGTATGCCGACGAGGTTGCGCGAGGGGTCGTATCCGAGGTCCGCGCTCTCCTTCAAGCCGGTCTTCAACGGTGTCGCGACGCCGGAACGCGACACGAGGAACAGCTTCCCGGCATTGAAGTCGGTGACGAGATAATCCGTGCCCCGCTTCTCGATCCCGTCGAGATTGCCCAGGGGCTTCCCCGCGCCGAGCGGCGTGATCTTGCCGCTCTTCCGATCGACCGCCAGCAGTCGGCCCGGCGTCTTCGTCGCGAAGGTCGCCTCGTCGGTGATGGCCCCCCATGCCGCGACGATCAGGCGGTCTCCGTCCACGAGCAGGCCGTTCGGTGCCTCGAGGGCGTCCGATTTCACGAAGACCTCGCATGCCTTCGAGCAGCGGTAGATCGTGTTCGCCAGAGTGTCCGAGACGTATACCTCGCCCTCGGGCCCGACCGCGACGTCGTTCAGGAATCTCGCGCCGGGCGCCTTGATCCTCGCCCGAACGCGTGCCCCGGGGACGTCCACGACGACGAGCTCGTCGATGTCGGCGGCGTAGAGAGTCTCCGCATCGATCCGGATGCCGTGAGGAGAGTTCAGGCCCTCGACCCAGCGCGCGTTCACGACCTTTCCGTCGGCGTCGAGACGGCTGATCCAGCCCTTGCCGTCCTTCGCGTTCTCCTCGCCGGAGACGTTCGAGACATACCAGCTGCGGGTCGCCGGATCCCAGAAAGCGCTTTCGGGTTTGTCGAAACCGGTCGCGGTGGTGGCGACGGAAACCGCGAGCAAGAGAGAAACGAGCACGACGATCTCCTCTCGAGGTCCGGGAGCATACTTCGGGAGCCGCTCGAGCCATCTCAAGCTCGGGGCCTGACAGCATTCCGATGGTAAGATGCTGTCGGAGTGATGCGATGGCCAAAATCCTCACCGTTCGAATGGAAGACGCCACGTACCGCCTGATCGCGGAGGCCGCGGCGTCCGACAACCGATCCGTATCGAACTTCATCGAGACCGCGGCGCTCGAGAAGGCGGCCCGGGAGATCTTCGTTTCGAACGAGGAGATGACCGAGATTCGATCCAACAAGGAACTCGTCAAACGGCTGAGGCGCGGCCATCGTGAAGCGGCCGCCCGGCGTGGCCGATTCGCCTGAGTATCGTCTTCTCGAGACGCCGGGCTTCCGGAAGGACCTGGATGGCCTCGGCGCGCCCGCCTCACGGAGGATTCGAGCAACTCTCCAGGCACGGGTCTACCCGATCCTCCGGGCGACGCCCCGGCACGTGCCGTCGGCGGCTCGACTGCGAGACTGGGAGCCGCCGACCTGGCGCATCCGCATCGGAAACTGGCGCGTCTTCGACGAGATCGATGACGAAAACCACATCGTCTCCCTGATCGCCGCCGATCACCGCAAGGACGCGTACGAGAGGCGATGAAGCTCGACCTCCACACACACTACTACCCGCCCGGATACTTCGACGCGATCCGGGACGCCGGAGGCGAGTTCTCGTTCGGTGCGGACCCGACGGGGCGCACGATCATCACGTACCGAGGCGCGCGGTTCTTCGGGATCACGGCGCCGATGACCGACCCGACGAAGCGGCTCGAGGACATGGACCGGGTCGGGATCGACATCGAAGTCGTCTCGCTCTCGACGCCCAACGTCTTCTTCGCCGACGCGTCGCGTCAGCCGGACGTCGCGCGCATGGTCAACGACGGTTACGCGGACCTCGTTGCGCGGCACCCGAAGCGCTTCAAAGGCTTCGCGTCGATCCCGATGGATGCGCCGGACGCCGCGCTCGCGGAGCTCCATCGCGCGATCGACGAGCTGAAGTTCCAGGGCGTGATCCTTCTCTCCAACATCCGGGGACGGGCCTTGACCGCTCCCGTCTACCGGCCGTTCTTCGAGGAAGCGAACCGGATGGGCCTCTGCATCTTTCTGCACCCGATGCTCCCCGCCAACTCCGAGCCCTTCAGCGAGTACGTCCTCGGTCCGCTCGTCGGCTTTCCGTTCGATACGACGCTTGCGGTCGCGCGCATGTGCTTCGACGGCATGTTCCGTGAGCTGCCGAACATCCGCTGGATCGTCGGGCACCTGGGCGGAGCGATCCCGTACCTGATGGAGCGGCTCGACAACGGGTTCCGGGACTTCGCGGAGTGCCGGGCGAAAATCGACGAGTTGCCGAGCGTCTACCTGAAGCGCCTCTACTACGACACCGTCACGTTCAGTCCGCACACTCTCCGGATGGCGCGCGAGCTCCTCGGCGCCGACCACATGGTCATGGGGAGCGACTACCCGCACATGCTCGGCTCGATCGACCGCGCGGTCTCGTCGATCGAGGACGTCGGCTTCGCTCGCTCGGACAAGGAGAGGATCTTCAGCGGAAACGCG
>DASUAD010000582.1:0-3976 GCA_035763965.1 Thermoanaerobaculia bacterium
TCGGAGATGGGTTCGGGCCCTGTGCGACGGAAGCCTCCGAACCTCGTCAGGTCCGGAAGGAAGCAGCGATCAGGAGGCGCCCCCGTGCGCCGCAGGCCAACCTGAGCCCATCTTCGGGCGCCGGAACTTTTCGATGACGAATCACCTCTCTCTGCCGCGCAAGTGGCGGCCGCGAACGTTCCAGGACCTGATCGGCCAGGACGCGGTCGCGCGCACGCTGACGAACGCGATCTCGGAAGGTCGGGTCGCGCCGGCCTACCTTCTGACCGGTCCGCGCGGCGTCGGAAAGACCTCCACGGCCCGGCTCCTGGCGCGTTGCCTGAACTGCGACCGCGGCCCCACCGTCGACCCGTGCGGCGAGTGCGCTTCGTGCCGCGAGATCCTCGCCCGCGGCGAATCCCTGGACGTTCACGAGATGGACGGCGCCTCCAACCGCAAGATCGAGAACGCTCGCGAGCTGATCGAGACGGTCCGGTATGCCCCCCAGCGCGACCGTTACCGCATCGCGATCATCGACGAAGTCCACATGTTGACGACGGAAGCGTTCAACGCGCTCTTGAAGACGCTCGAGGAGCCGCCGCCGCACTCCCGCTTCATCCTCGCCTCGACCGAGCTCCACAAGATTCCGGCGACCATCGTGTCGCGCTGCCAGCGCTTCACGTTCCGGGCGCTGTCGGTCGCCGAGATCGCGCGGCACCTCGAACGTGTGGCCCGGGAGGAGAAGATCCACGCGACGCCGGAGGCGCTCGAAACGCTCGCGGAGGCCGCCGAGGGAAGCCTGAGGGACGCGCTGTCGCTGCTCGACCAGGGCGCGACGCTCTCGGGAGGCAACCTGGACCAGGCGGTCTGCGCGGAAATTCTCGCACTCGTGGATCGGGAGCTTCTCGAAGCGGTGTACTCCGGTATCGCCTCGGGGGATCGGGGCGCCGCGATTGCCAGCCTCGCGAAGCTTCTGGAGGGGGGCGAAGACCCGCGGCACGTCCTGAAGGAATTCATCGCCCTCCTGCGGCGGCTGCTCCTGCTCTCCGCCGGAGCGAACCCCGACGTCCCGGAAGGCGACCGCGCGCGGCTCACCGCGCTCGCGCACGCGATGCCGTACGAGAACCTGCTGCGAGCGCTCTCGCTGGCAGTCGAGTCGGACCAGCTCGGCCGGCGCACCGAGGAGCCGGGGCTCGTCCTCCAGATGCTCGTCCTGCGCCTCGCGGAGCTTCCGCGGCTGAGGGCGATCGAGCAGGCGCTCTCGGGCATGCCGCCGGTGAAGCCCTTGGCGCCTGAGCCTTCGTCCATCCGGGACGCGGGCGCCCGTTCTGCCGATGAGGGGCCGAGGATCCTCTCGCTCGTGTCCGTGGAGGCGGAGCCGGAAGATCCTTCGCCGCCGCGCGCCCCGGGCGGCGACACCTCGGCGCTCGCGCGGTTCACGGCGATTCTCGGATCACGGCGCCGCGTGACCGCCGCGAAAGTCAGCCTCGCGGAGGCGACGACCGTGGATGGGGACGAGCTCGTGCTTCGCTTCGGAATCGACAAGGCGGCGGCCAAGGAAGCCCTCGACGAACCCGCCAGCCGGAAGGTCCTCGTGGAGGCCGCGACCGAGGCGTTCGGCCACCCCATGCGGGTGCGTCTTCAGACCGGTCCGCCGGCCGACGGCGATCTCGGAAAAGCGGCGCAGGAAGTTCCCCGAGCGACTATCGCCCGCGAGCGCGCGACGAGCCGGGCGGAGACCGATCCGGTAGTGCGGTCGGCGATGGAGCTCTTTCGCGCAGAATTGACCGAAGTGAAGGAGGAGGAATAGCCGTCACCCGTAGCTCTCGACGCCTCGCGCTTGCGGCTACCGGCTACCGGCTCACGCCGTCATGAACATTCAGAAGATGATGCAGCAGGCGCAGGCGATGCAGAACCGGGTGCAGGCCGAGCTCGAAGCGATGCGCCTCGCGGGAACGGCCGGCGGCGGGCTCGTTCGCATCGAGATGACCGGCGCGAAGGAAATCCTCTCGGTCCTGATCGACCCTTCCGTCGTGGACCGGGAGGACGTCGAGACGCTCCAGGACCTGGTCCTGGCGGCCTTTCGCGATGCAACCCGACAGGTCGACGAGGCGGTGCAGAAGAAGACTTCGGCAATGCTTGGCGGCATGATGCCCGGAGGGCGGTAGACGGGAGACGGTAGACGGTAGACGATCCGAGGGTTCTTCTTCTTCGTCTTTCGTCTTCCGTCTTCCGTCTCCCGGCTCGTTCCCATGAGGCTCAAGGGTTTCGACCGCCTCGTTTCGGAGTTTCAGCGGCTTCCCGGAATCGGCGCCAAGAGCGCCGCTCGCCTCGCCTACTACCTGCTGCGATCACCGCGGGAAGAGGCGGACCGGCTCGCTCGGGCGGTGACCGAGTCCCGCGAGGCCGTTCGGCGCTGCTCGGTCTGCAACACCCTGACCGAAGTCGATCCCTGCGAGATCTGTTCGGATCCCGAGCGCGATCCTTCCCTCCTGTGCGTCGTCGAAGAGCCCGGCAACGTCGCGGCCATCGAGAAGACGCGCGAGTTTCGAGGCCGCTCTCACGTCCTCTGGGGCGCTCTTTCGCCGCTTCGCGGGATCGGCCCGGACGAGATCGACGTGGCCGGTCTCGTCGCTCGGGTCACGCCGGAAGTCCGCGAGGTCGTCCTGGCCACCAACCCGAACGTGGAAGGGGAGACGACCGCTCTCTACATCGCGAAGCGGCTGAAGCCGTCGGGCGTCCGCGTCACCCGGATCGCCTTCGGTCTTCCGGTCGGTGGCGACATCGAGTACGCCGACGAGGTGACGATGGCGAGGTCGCTGGAGAACCGGAGGGAGCTGTAAAGGGGACGGATTTATTTATCAGCTCCAAAAGGGACGGACTTATTTTTCGTCGCCAAGCAGCGGTCAAATAAATCCGTCCCCTTTTTCCGCGTGCCCTTTTTCCCTGCATTTCTTGTGCGGATAAATAAATCTGTCCCCATTACAATTGGGCGATGTCCCCGGCCGATCTCGTTCTCTACGATGAGGACTTC
This sequence comes from Thermoanaerobaculia bacterium, assembly GCA_035763965.1. Classification (GTDB taxonomy): domain Bacteria; phylum Acidobacteriota; class Thermoanaerobaculia; order UBA5066; family Gp7-AA6; genus Gp7-AA6. The sequence goes on from DASUAD010000582.1 coordinate 3,014, forward strand.
CGCAAGCTCCAGCAGACCCTCCGCCGCCTTCGCCATGAGTCCGACGCGACGTTCGTTCTTCTCGTGGACAAGAACGGCCAGCGGATCGCCTCGGTCGGGGACGTGGACGCCCTGGACGTAACGGCGCTCGCGTCGCTGACGGCGGGCAACGTCGCCGCGACCGACGGTCTCGCGCGAATCCTGGGGGAGCGGGAGTTCTCGGTCCTTCTTCACGAGGGGGAGAAGGAGAACATTCATCTCTCGATCGTCGCCGGAAAAGTGATCCTCGTCGTGATTTTCGAAGACCGCTCTTCGCTCGGACTGGTCCGGCTCCGCGTGCGGCAGGCAACCGCCGAGCTCGCGGAGGCGTTCCGGGAGATTGCCGAGAGGATGCAGAGGGAGCCGGTACTGCACTCCTCGATCGAGCCCCTGCTCGCGGAGATCACGGACGAGGACATCGACCGTTTGTTCTCCGAGTGACTCGTTTTCCGTTTTCCGATGGCTCTCGTTGACCTCGCCTCCCGGGAGATTCACTGCAAGATCGTCTATTGCGGCCCCGGCCTGGGCGGCAAGACGGCGAACCTGCGCTACCTCTCGGAACACACCCGCCCGGACCTCCGCGGCCGCCTGATCTCCCTTTCGACCGACACGGACCGCACGCTCTTCTTCGACTTCCTGCCGGTCGATCTCGCGGCGATGCGCGGGTTCCGGACCCACCTGAACCTCTACACGGTGCCGGGGCAGGTGTTTTACGACGCCGCGCGGCGCGCGGTCCTTCGCGGGGCCGACGGGATCGTCTTCGTCGCGGACTCGCAAGAGGCGCGTCTCCACGCCAACGTCGAGGCGATCCGCAATCTCGACGGGCACCTGAGGAGCTACGACCGGGATCTGGCCGAAATCCCCTATGTGCTCCAGCTCAACAAGCGAGACCTCCCTTCGTCGCTGCCGACGGAAGAGCTCTGGCGCCGCCTGAACATCAAAGGC
>DASUAD010000583.1:0-2535 GCA_035763965.1 Thermoanaerobaculia bacterium
AGGGGGTGCTGACGGCGTCCCTCGGGGTTTCCTCGATCCGAGCCAACGCGACGGCGGGTGCGTCGGTCGAGCAGCAGAAGAACGAGCTCCTCCGGGCGGCGGACGCCGCTCTTTACCGAGCGAAGCAGCACGGCAAAGACCGCTGTGTCGGCGCGCGCGGCGAAGACAGCCGCTTTGCGACTGCACAGTCGGTTGCGGGAGGTGGGTAGGAAGGGAGTCAGACCCGATTTCTGAAGTCGGGGACTGACCCCGATTTCCAGATAGCTCTTCTCTTAGCGAGACAGCTCCCGGAAATCGGGGTCTGTCCCCAAATCGGGATCTGACCCCGTGTTATCCTCCCCGGCTCGCATGACATCCATCAGCACCCGGCTCGATCTGTCACCAAAGGACGTCCTGGACGTCCTTTCCCGGCACATTCTGGTCGACGGCTACCACGTCGTGATGGACCTGGAACGCAGCCGCGGGTCCTACCTGTACGACGCACGCAGCGACCGGCTGCTGCTCGATTTCGTCATGAATTTCGCGACGTACCCGGTCGGTTACAACCATCCGAAGACCGCCGAGCCCGAGTACCGGGAGAAACTCCTCCTCGCCGCGCTCCACAAACCGACCAACAGCGACACCTACACGACCTCGTTCGCGGAGTTCGTGGATTCCTTCTCGAGGCTTGCCGTGCCCCCGACGCACGACCGGCACCTCTTCTTCGTCGAGGGTGGGGCGCTCGGCGTCGAAAACGCCTTGAAGACCGCGTTCGACTGGAAAGTCCGGAAAAATTTCGCCCGGGGAATCGCGGAGGAGCGCGGACACCAGGTCCTTCATTTCCGACACGCATTCCACGGCCGGTCCGGCTACTCGCTCTCGCTGACGAACACCGCCGATCCGAGAAAGACGGAGTACTTCCCGAAATTCGAGTGGCCGCGCCTCACGTGTCCCCGGCTGTCGTTCCCCGTGACCGCCGAGGTCGTGCGCGAGACGGCCGCCGCCGAGGACCGCGTTGAGCGGGAGATCCGCGACGCGTGCGCGCGGTTTCCGGACGACGTCGCGGCCCTCATCGTCGAGCCCATCCAGGGGGAGGGCGGCGACAACCACTTCCGGCCGGAGTTGTTCGCGAGACTGCGAAAGCTCGCCGACGAGCTCGAGTTCCTCCTGATCTTCGACGAGGTTCAAACCGGCGTCGGCCTCACCGGTTCGATGTGGGCCTGGCAGCAGTTCGGCGTCGAGCCGGACATCTTCTGCTTCGGGAAGAAGACGCAGGTTTGCGGCTTTGCGTCGAGTGCGCGGATCGACGACGTGGACAGCGTCTTCAAGGTCTCGTCCCGGATCAACTCGACGTGGGGCGGAAATCTCGCCGACATGGTCCGCTGCGAGAAGTACCTCGAGATCATCACCGAGGAGAACCTGATCGAAAACGCCCGCGTGGTCGGTGAGCATCTGACCGGACGTCTGCGGGAGCTCGCGACCGAGCTGACGGTGATCTCGAATGTGCGCGGGCGCGGGCTCTTCATCGCTTTCGACCTGCCCGACAAGGAAACCCGCGAGCGGACCCTCGCGGCCTGCCTCGAAAACGGCCTGATCGCACTGGCATCCGGCGCCTCCGCGATTCGCTTCCGTCCGCCGTTGAACCTCTCGCGGGAGGAAGCGGACGAGGGGGTCCGGAAGCTCCGCCGAGCGGTCGCCGCGGCGCAGGGCTAGCCCCCGGCAGCCCGACGTCGGTGTTTCGAAAGCTGGCCCTCGCCTTCGGCGTGGCCATTCCCGTCGCGCTGGCGATCTTCTGGTTCACCCTCCCGGACGTGCGGCCGCTCGCGAAGCGGTTCCCTTCGAGCACGGCTTTCATGGAACGTCGCCGGCAGGCGCTCGCGAACTCGGGCCTCTCCACCCGACTCGAGTGGAAGCCCGTCGGGCTGGCCCGCATTTCCCCCGCGATGCAGCGTGCCGTGGTCGCGGCGGAAGACGCTCGTTTCTGGGAGCACGACGGAGTGGACTGGTCGGCGATCCGAACGGCCGCCGCGCAGGACTGGGATCGCGGACGAATCTCTCACGGCGGCTCGACGATCACGCAACAGCTCGCGAAGAACCTCTATCTCTCCCCCGCCCGAACGCCCTGGCGGAAACTGCGGGAGCTCGCGATCGCCTGGCGCCTCGAGAACGAGCTGTCGAAGAGGAGGATCCTCGAGCTGTATCTGAACGTCGTGGAGTTCGGGCCGCGCACGTACGGCGTGGAGGCCGCGGCCCGGCGATACTTCGGCAAGCCCGCGAGCGCGCTCTCGGAGTCGGAAGCGTCCACCCTCGCGGCGATGATCCCCTCGCCTCGAATCTATGATCCGGTTCGCCATCCCGGGCGGGTCGAGCGAAGGGCGCGGCGAATCCGACGCTGGATGTAGAACCGTCGCGCTCGCTCGCTCAGGACCTGCGTGCCGCACCGGCGAGCGGCTCGCCAGGACCGGCTCGACCGCTCGCCGGGTCCCTCGCTCGCTCACGCTCCCGGAACCTCGATCTCCTACGCGGTGACTTCGCGGAGACTCTTCGCGATGCGAA
>DASUAD010000584.1:0-8027 GCA_035763965.1 Thermoanaerobaculia bacterium
ACGGAGGCGTACGCCCGCTCGACGGAGGGGATGTAGAGGAAGAGAAGGGGAATGCCGGAGACGACGAGGAGCAGCAGGAGCGCGGCCGACACCGTTCCGAGCCAGAACGAGTAGCTCCACGCGAGCGAGGCCCGATAGCTCTTCGCCGGGAACCAGTGGAGGAGGAAGTTCGAGACCACCGCGTCGCCGGCCTGTCGGTCCGAGGCGGGACGCCAGCTCCAGAGACGCCGCGGGTGGAAGCCGGGCGCCTCGGGCGCGGCGGCTGAGAAGGTCGCTTTCGGGTTCGGGGGATCGGAGCTCATGCGGCCTCCTTCACGCGAGCGTCAGCCGGAAGTCGCGTTCGACCGTGCGCGCGAGGTCGACGACGAGCTGGCCGTCGTCGGGCGAGAGCGAGAGGTGGTACCAGGCGAGCGGCCTCGGTGCGGGACCCGAGACGTTCGAGCCGTCACCCGTGTATTTCGAGCCGTGGCAGGGGCAGAGGAAGCGGTGCGTCAGGCGCAGGGACTTGCCTTCGACCGTCGCCGCCTCCGGCTGAGAAAGCGCCTCCGCGCGCACCGTGCAGCCCAGATGCGTGCACACCGCCGACACGGCGTGGAAGGTGTTTCCTTCGCGGAAGACGAAAAGCCGTTCGTCGGGAAGGAACTTCAGCCCTTCCGAAAAGTCGCTCGGCGCGCCGAGCTTGACGGTGGTCGGCGCGTCATACGAGACGTTCGGCACCAGCGACCGCATCGAGGCGATGGTCTGCGCGCCGAGCGCGGCGATCCCGCTTCCGATTCCGAGCTTCACCAGAAAGTCCCGCCGGTCGCTCTTTTCGGTCATGCGTCACTCCTTGCCGAAGCGGCGGCCGCGAACCGCTCGGTGATCGAGAACCTCTCCATCGTCATCGCGTCGGTCGGGCAGCGGATCGCGCAGAGCCCGCACCGGATGCAGCGCTCGTCGTCCTTGACCATCGCGGAAAGCGGGAGTCCGTCCACGGACTCGGCGCGCTCCGCGAGCCGGCGCCGCTCCTCCTCGGGCAGATCGAGCTCCTCGATCGGGACGAGCGCGAGGCAGTACTCCGGGCAGACGTCCACGCAGCGGCCGCACAGAACGCACTTCTCGGGGTCGTAGATCGTCTGGACGTGACAGACGAGGCACCGCGCCGCCTGCCGTCGCGCCTCGTCGTCGAGGTATCCGCTCTCGACTTCCGAGATCCCGGTTCGCCGTGCAAGGTCGAGCGTGGGTGGCGCCTGACGGTCGAGGACTTCGAATCCCGCGATCATCCGGTAACGCGACGTCGGGAGCTTCTCGATCTCGATCTCGCTCTCCAGGGCGGCCGCTTCCCGCGAAAGGTACTCGTGGATGGAGCGCGCCGCGCGCTTCCCGTTCGCGACGGCCTCGATCAGGTTGCGGGGGCCGAACGCGACGTCACCGCCGGCGAAGATCCCGGGCGCGGAGGTCGCGAGCGTCGCGGGGTCGACGCGCACCCCGCCGGCCGGCGTGAGCGCGACGCCGTCCGAGGGGTCGAGAAAGTCGAGGTCCGCGCGCTGTCCGATCGCGAGGATGCACGCGTCCGCCGGAATCGTCTCGACGTCCGTATCGTCGTAAGAGGGCGCGAAGCGTCCGTTCGAGTCGAAAACGGAAGTGACCCGCCGGAGCACGACGGACTCGAGACGGGCGCCGCCGAGGAGCTCCTTCGGGCCTCGGCGGGTGACGAAGCGGATGCCTTCGCGCCTGGCTTCCTCGAACTCTTCGCGCCCCTGCGTCGTGCGCAGCACCGGCATCTCTTCGAAGTTCTCGAGCGAGACGATCGTCACCTCGGCCGCGCCGCCCCGCATCGCCGAGCGGGCCGAGTCGAGGGCCTCCTTGACGCGCGCGTCGGCCGCGGCCGCGAGCTCCGCCTCGGCTTCCGGCGCCGCGAGGCGAAGCGCCGTGCGCGCGGCATCGAATGCGACGAACCCGCCGCCGACGACCACGACCCGTCTCCCCAGGTTCAAGCGATAGCCCCGGTTGACGTTCAACAGGTAGTCCACGGCCTTCACGACGCCGTCTTTCTCGACGCCGGGCACCGCGAGGTCGCGACCTTTCGAAACGCCGACCGACAGGAAGACCGCCTCGAATCCGAGCGCGCGAAGCTGCGAGAGGCCGAATCCGGGCTTGAGCGGTCTGCGCGTCTCGAGCTTGACGCCGAGCGAGAGGATCTTTTCGATCTCGGCGGAGAGGAGCGTTCGCGGCAGGCGGTACTCGGGGATTCCGAAGCGCATCATCCCGCCCGGCTCCTCGGCGGCCTCGAAAACCGTTACGGCGTATCCGAGCAGCGCCAGGTCGGACGCCGCCGAGAGTCCGGCCGGCCCGGCTCCGATCACCGCCACTTTCCGCCGCGTCTTGACGGAGGCGTCCGTGAGCGGATGCACGGGAAGATGACCCGGATACCGGTTCCCTTCGGAGACGAGCTCGGACTGAAGCCGGTCCTGCGTGTCGGGGTGAACGGATTCAACGCCGTACCGTTCGGTCACGAAGCGCTTGAGGGCGCGGATCGAGATCGGCGCGTCGATCGAACCGCGACGGCACGCGTCTTCGCATGGCGCGGCGCAGACACGACCGCAGACCGAGGCGAAGGGATTCGGCGCACGGGCAACGAGATACGCGTCCTCGTCCCGTCCGTCGGCGATCAGCTGCACGTAACGGCCGGCGTCGGTCGCGACGGGGCAGCCGAGCTGGCACTTGACCTGGGCCTTCCAGTGCGCGAGGTCGGGAAAGCGGACTGCGAGAGCCATCGCGTCAGTCCACCCTCGAGAGCTCGCCCGACGCCGCCTTCTCGGCCGCGCGGCGCGTCTCTTCGGCAGGGAAGCGGTAATGGCCTCCCGGCGTTCGCGCCGCCTTGAGCAGGCCGACCCGCGCCCACCGGGTCACCGTCGAAGGCGACACACCGAAGAGGCGCGACACCTCACGACGGGACAGAAAATGCGGCTCCGCGGCCGCGCCTCCACCGTTTCGGAAGCCGTTGCGTCGTTTCATGTGCCGTCGGGAGGAGCCTCCGACGGGTCGCGCAGAGGGCTCATGACGCGCGTCATATCCCGCGGTCTTTTCGCTCTTCTTTGCTCTTTCGACCCTCTTAGGGCGTTCTCCCGCCTCCTGGCGGAGCTTGCCGCGCCGAGGGCCCGCCCCGAATGATGTGAACGGATCATTCGTTGGGATCGCGGAAGGCCGCGGCAGGCGATCACCGCGCGGAGGCCGGGAACGGCCTTGCGTTACGATCAACCGAATTCCGCGGCGCCGCGGGCCAACCGGCCGGGCGCCGGGGAGATGGACGACGAGCGCCGAAGAATCGAAAGCGGTTCCGAGCGGTGGCCCCGACAAGGACGGGGGCGAGGAAGCCGGCTGGTTCTGGGTCACTCTGCTCCTGTCCTGCGTGAGCATCGTCGGCGTCGTCTTCGCAGCCTGGGAGCTGGTCGAGAGCCGCTTCTTCCGGGACGTCGACTACACGACCCTCCACTATCTCTACATCACCCGCGGAATCGCATCCTCTCTGTTGCTCGCGATGTGGGCGGCCTGGTACGTCCTGCGCGTCCGCCGGAGGAGCGAGGGAGAACTCCGTCGGTCCTGGGAGCACTATCGCCGCCTCCTGGAGGTTTCGCCCGGCGCCGTGGCACTGCTCGACTCGACGTTGCGCGTCACGGAGTGGAACGCCACGGCCGAGCGGCTCTACGGCTACGCGAGACAGGAAGTCCTCGGCGGTCGTCTGCCCACGGTACCGCCGGATCGGAGCGACGAGCTGCGCCGCTTGCTGGATGAGGTTCGAGCGGGCCGGCCCGTCAACGATCTCGAGACCCGCCGCTGCGATCGCACTGGCCAGAGCTTCGAGGTTCAGCTGACCCTGCTGCCGTTTCGGGACTCGGCGGGTCAGGATCTGTTTCTCGAAGTGACGTCCGATATCCGGGAACGCGTGCGCATGCGCGAGCGCCTTCTCGAGATCGAGAAGCTCGCGAGCATGGGAAAGATGGCGGCCGGAACCGCGCACCACCTGAACACGCCGCTCGCGACAATGCTGCTGCGCGTGCAGATGATGCGTGAGAGCGCGCGACACGTGCCCGGCGCCGACCTCGAGCGGCTCGAGAGCGACATCCGATACTGCCAGCAGTTCGTCCAGAGGCTCCTCGAATTCGGCCGGCGGCCGTATGCCGAAAAGGAACCGCAACCCGTCACGAGCTGTCTCTCCTCGGTTGCGACCTTTCTCGCCCCGGCGCTTCTGCCGCGTGGTGTCCGCCTCGAGCTCGACGTCGACACCGCCGACGGTGAACGGGTACTCGCCGATCGCAACCTGCTCGAAGCTTTGTTCCTGATTCTTCTCTCCAACGCTCTCGACGCCGTCCCCGACGGGGGCGAAATCACCGTTCGGTGCAATCGGCCGGGCGAGAACAGGATCGAGATCCAGATCGCCGACGAGGGGTGCGGAATCGATCCCTCGCACCTGCCGCACGTGTTCGAGCCCTTCTACACGACCAAAGGCCCGGGAAAGGGAACGGGGCTCGGACTGGCCATCGCGCGAAACATCGTCGTCGAGCACGGCGGATCGATCCGCATCGAGAGCAGCAAGGGCCGCGGAACCGTCGCCGTCGTCGAGCTTCCTCTGTGGCGTCCCCCGGCGTCGGCGGAGACGGCTGCGCGGTGAGCCCGGTCCCTGCTCCCCATCCGTGCGGCATTCTCGTCGTGGACGACGATGAGCGCCTCGCCGGGACGCTGCAGGAGCTGCTCGTGCGGGAAGGGTACGCCGTCGAGGTCGCGTTGTCGGCCGCAGAGGCGACCGCCATTCTCGAGCGCCGGCGCGGGATCGCCCTGGCGCTGGTGGACCTGATCATGCCGGGCACGGACGGCCTCGCCTTGATGGACGACCTTCACCGGCGCTATCCGGAGCTCGCGGTCATCGTCATGACGGGATACGGCACGATCGAGACCGCGGTGGAGGCGATCAAGCGGGGCGCCGAGGACTATCTGACCAAGCCGATGGACTCGCACGCTCTCCGCAAGAAGGTGGCCCGGTTGATGGAGGTCTTCGAGCTGCGAGAGCGCGTTCGTCAGCTCGAGACGAACCTCGAGAGCGCTCCCTCGTTCGAGGGAATCATCTCCGTGTCCTCATCGATGCGGCGCGTGATCGAGCGCGCGCAGACGGTGGCCGCGACGGAGTCCTCGGTCCTGCTTCTCGGCGAGACCGGCACCGGAAAGGAGATGATGGCGCGCGCCATCCACGCCGCCAGTCCCCGGGCCGGCGGTGTCTTCCTTCCGGTCAATTGCGGCGCCTTGCCTCGAGAGCTCGTCGAAAGCGAGCTGTTCGGCGTCCGCCGCGGCGCCTACACGGGAGCCTATGCGGACACGCCCGGGATCTTCGCGGCCGCGACCGGAGGAACCGTTTTTCTCGACGAGATCGGCGAAATGCCGCGGGAGGCGCAGGTCAAGCTCCTGCGCGTCCTCCAGGAGAGAGAGCTGCGTCCGGTCGGCAGCGCGGCAACCGTGCACGTCGACGTCCGGATCATTTCAGCCTCCAATCGGCCGCTGACCGCGCTGCGGGCGGAGTACCTGCGACAGGATTTCTATTTTCGAATCGCGACCGTCGTCCTCGAGATCCCCCCTTTGCGCGCGCGCCCGGAGGACGTGCTGGTGCTGGCCCAGCACTTTCTCGGAAGGCTCTCGCGCCGCTCCGGCCGCGAGATCGTGCTCGCGCATTCCGCGGCGGACGTGCTCGTCGCCTATCCGTTTCCGGGCAACGTGCGCGAGCTCGAAAACGTCCTGGAGTCCGCCACGGCCGTCTCCCGAGACGATCCTCAGACCATCACGGACCGCGACGTCAAACCGCTGCTGGGAGACGCAGCATCCTTCCCGATGACCGACGGCGTCCCCCGCGAGTCCCTGTCTCTCGAGCGGCTCGAAGACATCGCGATCCAGCAGGCGCTGCACGTCTGCGGCGGCAACCGCACCCGCGCCGCCGGGCTTCTCGGCATCTCGCGCGACACGCTCTACCGCAAGCTCCGGCAGGCGCGCGACCGCGAGAGCGGCTGAAGCAACCCGACCCCACCGGGCGTCCGGATTCCGGACACCGTTCGATTCTGCGACAGTCGGAGTGCACGAGCGCCGGCACTCCGACGCGCGCTCTCCGCCGCGCAACTCGTTGAACGGATTCGATCGATTCGAGGGTGCGTGCATTTCGCGGTGCGCGCCGCGATGCCGAAGAACTCTGGCAGGTCCTGTGCTTCTTCCCGGCGGAAGAGACCCGTGGAAAACAGCGTGTCGGACACGCCATCGGATGCACCGCGAAGCCGCTCGTTCCGATTCTGGACGGTGCGGATCGCGGCCGCGGTCGGCGCGATCTTCCTGCTCGTCGCCGTCCTGAAGTGGGAAGAGAAGCGATCGACGAATCGATGGTCGACGCTCGTCGAAGGCAGCCCGAGGACCGGCGAGAAGCTCTTCGAGGCGAAGGGATGTTCCTCCTGCCACACGGGCGCCGAGGCAGCGCCCGGTCCGAACCTGTCCGTCGAGAAGGCGGCGCGCTCGGGCCCCGATCACCTCGTCACGGCCATGTGGAACCACGCTCCGAAGATGTGGGACCGCATGCACGAGGCCGGGGTCGTCCCACCCGCGTTCACGCAGCAGGAGATGGCGGATCTTCTGGCGTACCTCTACACGCTTCGCTACGTCGGCGCCGCAGGCGACGAAGTCCGTGGTGAGCGCCTGTTCGCGCGCAAGGGCTGCGCGAGCTGCCACAACGTCCGAGGCAGGGGATCGCGCGGCGGAAAGGACCTCTCGACCGTCGGCTCCGCGACAACCGCGGTCGGCTTCGCGACCGCGATGTGGAACCACCCGAGGAACCGCGGCGAGAGCGCGGCGAGCCGATTCGACGGCGTCGAAGCGAACGACATCTTGAGCTACATGCGGGGCGGCGGCGTGGCCCGGCAGCTCGACCACCAGCTCGTCGCCGCCGATTTCCAGCGCGGCTGGACCGTCTTCCGCGAGAAATCGTGCATGGCCTGTCACTCCGTGAAAGACGAAGCCGGCCACGTCGGGCCGGAGCTCGGGCCCGCCCGCGAGCTGCCGGCCACGGTCGTCCAGCTCGGCGGGGCGATCTGGAACCACTCACCCGCCATGTGGGACGCCATGGAACACCTGCGGATCCAGCGACCGACGTTTCTCGAGCGGGAGATGGCCGACCTCGTCGCGTTTCTCTACAGCTTCCGCTACGCCGAGCCGGGCGGCTCACCCAAAGTGGGGGAGGTCCTCTTCGAGGCGCGCGGCTGCAGCCGCTGCCATGGACCGCTCGCCCTCGGGACGCGCGAGGGACCCGAGCTCCGAGGACGAGGAAAGAGCTTCACGTCCGTGACGATGGCGGCCGCACTCTGGCGTCACGGCCCCGCGATGTTCCGCCGGACGCGCGATCTCGGCCTGCCGTGGCCCCTTCTCGCGGAAAAGGACGTCGGCGATCTCATCAGCTTCTTGAATACGTCCCCGGAGCCGACCCGGTGACCGACGGGCGGGGCTGGATCCTCGCGGGCGTTTCCGGCTTTCTCCTTTTCTTGATCGGAAGCTCCGTGCCCTCCGCGCTGCGCAGATCGGCGGTGGAGCAGCCGATCGCGTTCAACCACCAGAAGCACGTGAAGGACAACGACCTCGCCTGCTCGACCTGTCACGAGTACTACGAGAAGGAGGCCTTTTCGGGCCTGCCGACCAGCGAGATCTGCTCGTCCTGCCACCTCGAGCCGCAGGGGAAGAGCGAGGAAGAGCGCAAGCTCGTCCGGCTCTTGAAGGCGGGGGCTCCGCTCGACTGGAAACCCCTCTTCCTCCAGCCTCCGCACGTCTACTACTCGCATCGCCTCCACGTGATGACGGCAAAAATCGACTGCCCCGTCTGTCACGGCGGGATCGCACAGACGTCTCTGCCTCCCGGCCGTGTCCGGCGGCTGAAGATGGCGGACTGCATCGACTGCCACGAGAAGCGCGGAGCGCCGACTCAGTGCACGGCGTGTCACCGATGACCCGGACCAGCACCTCGCGACGGATCG
>DASUAD010000585.1:0-3785 GCA_035763965.1 Thermoanaerobaculia bacterium
ATCCAGCTCAAGCGGCAGAACAAGATCTACTTCCAGATCAACAGCGTCGGGCACGAGGCGGTGACGACCGCCGCCGGCATGCTCATGAAACCGGCGTACGACTGGTTCGTCTGCCACTACCGCGACCGCGCCTTCTGCCTCCAGATCGGCGTGACGCCCTACGAGATGTTCCTCCAGTCCGTCGGGGCGAAGGACGACCCGTCCTCCGCGGGACGGCAGATGCCGGCCCACTGGGGCTCGCGCCGGCTCAACCTGATCTCGAAGTCCTCCTGCACCGGCACGCAGTACCTCCACGCCGTCGGCGCGGCGGAGGGGGGCTGGCGGATCTCGCAGATCCCGGAAGTCGCGGCCCGCGGCGGCTTCCACGGCGACGAAGTCGTGTACGTGTCGGGCGGGGAGGGCCAGACCTCCGAAGGGGAGTTCTGGGAATCGGTTTCGAGCGCCTGCAATCTCAAGGTTCCCGTCGTCTATCTCGTCGAAGACAACGGATACGCGATCTCGGTTCCCGTCGAGGTCAATACGCCCGGCGGCTCCATCTCGAGGCTCCTGCGGAGCTTCCCGGACCTGTACCTCACCGAAGTAGACGGGTGCAACTTCCTCGAGTCCTACGACGCGCTCCGCGGGGCGGTCGAGTACTGCCGGGCGCGCCGCGGCCCCGCTCTGGTCCACGCGCACGTCATCCGCCCGTACAGCCACTCGCTCTCCGACGACGAGGCGCTGTACCGGCCGAAGGAGGAGCGGGAACAGGAGCTCGCGCGCGACCCGGTCGCGACGTTCGGGCGGTTCCTGGTCGAGGAGGGGATCCTCTCGGAAGCTTCGCTCGCGCGGCTGAAAGAGGAGGTCGACGCGGAGGTCAACGAGGCGGCGGACCGCGCGCTCGCCGCCGAGCTGCCCGCCCCCGATTCGGCGTACGACTTCGTGTACTCGCCGGACGTCGATCCGACCTCCGAGGCGTTCTCGTCCGCGCCAGCGTTCGCCGAAGGCGCTCCGCAGACGACGATGGTGGACCTGTTGAACGCGTGCCTGCGCGACGAGATGAAGCGCGACCCCCGCATCGTCCTGTTCGGCGAGGACGTCGCCGACGCGTCGCGGGAACAGGTCCTCGCCGAGTGCAAGGGCAAGGGGGGCGTGTTCAAGGTCACCCACAACCTGCAGCGGCTGTACGGGAAAGAGCGCGTCTTCAACTCGCCGCTCGCCGAGGCGAACATCGTGGGGCGCGCGATCGGGATGGCGCTCCGCGGTTTGAAGCCCGTCGTCGAGATCCAGTTCTACGACTACATCTGGCCGGCGTACATGCAGATCCGGAGCGAGCTCGCCACGATGCGATGGCGCTCCGGGAACACGTGGACGTGCCCGGTCGTCGTACGGGTCGCGGTCGGCGGCTACATCGGGGGCGGCGCCATGTACCACTCGCAGTCGGGAGCGGTGCTGATGACGCACATCCCGGGTTTGAGGGTCGTCCTCCCGTCGAACGCCCTCGACGCCAACGGCCTTCTCCGGACCGCGATCCGGTGCGACGATCCCGTGATCTTCCTCGAGCACAAGCACCTCTACCGGCAGACGCACAACAAGGCGTCCTATCCGGGACCCGACTTCATGGTCCCCTTCGGGAAAGCGTCGGTCGTCCAGGAGGGCAATGACGTCACGATCGTGACGTACGGCGCGACGGTCTATCGCTCCCGGCAGGCGGCGAAGGCATTCTCCGAGGAGACCGGGAAGTCCGTCGAGATCCTCGACCTTCGCACCCTCTCGCCCTACGACTGGGAGGCGATCGCCGCGTCGGTCCGCAAGACGGGACGCGCGGTCGTCGTGTACGAAGACCCGATCTCGTGGGGTTACGGCGCGGAGATTGCGGCGCGGATCGGCTCGGAGCTCTTCCCCTGGCTCGACGCGCCCGTCGAGCGCGTGGCGGCGACGGACACGTTCGTCGCCTACCAGCCGCAGGTCGAAGATTTCATCCTTCCCCAGCCGGCTCACATCCGGAAGGCGCTGGAGAAGGTGACCGGCTTCTAAAAAGGGGACAGATTTATTTTCCTGCCCCCACTTCCGGCCCGGTTCGCGGCCCCAGGTTCACGGAAAAATAAATCTGTCCCCAATGGCTTCATGGCTTCCAAAACGGAAAACGGGAAACGAACGGCCGCTTCGTTTTTCCTTTCACGTTTCCTCCCACAGGGTTAAACGGGGCGGACCCCTTCTGCTCTTTTTCTGCTTTTTCTGGGATCGGCACTCGGAGATCGGTGCCCCCGGCTTCCGATTCCCTACGATTGACCTCGCGGGCGGACGTTTTCCGCCCGCTGGCGACAATTTTCGCCTACGACCTCGAGTACAACTCCTTTGGTTTCAATGGATCGGAGATGGTACGCGGCCTGCTCTTTCCAGGAGCGTCACGAGTGAAGTGACAGTAAGGATGTGAGACCGATGAGAAGGGAGTTGCAGCTTGAGTTGAACGTCGAGCCTGTCCAGCCCCGCCACAGGTCTCTGCGCCGGTGCCACGGGTGCGGCAACTACGAGCGACCCTTCGTCGAGATGGACGGAGTCATCCGGTGCGAGCGGTGCGCGAAGAGAAACGACGGGCGCACCGACGCTGAGAAGGAAGATCTGGGTTCGATCGACGAGTACGGATTGGTCACGTGAAGAGGCCGGGCAGCTGATACCTTTCGCCCGGTGAGGTCCGATTACCGGGCAGTCCTCCTCGCCCGCCGAGTCTTTTCCCCCGGCTTCTTTTCCACGACGTTCGAGGCTTCCGGTCTCGCGCGTGACGTGTCGCCGGGCCAGTTCGTAATGCTCGAAGTCGCCGGACGGCTGCGGCCGTACCTGCGGCGCGCGTATTCCGTCGCGGACACCGATCCGGCCACGGGAGAGGTCGAGTTCCTCGTCAAGACGATCGGGCCGGGCACCGCGGCGCTCGAGGACCTCGCCGTCGGCTCGCGGGCATCTCTCCTCGGCCCGCTCGGTAACGGGTTCTCCATTGCGGGACTCGCTTCCGGAGCGCGCGTCGCGGTCGTCGCCGGCGGGATCGGCGCCGCGCCCTTCCCGCTGCTCCTGCGGTCGGTCCGGGGCGCGAATCTCTCGGCGGATCTCTTCCTCGGCGGCCGCAATGCCGCCGAGCTCGGCTTCCGCGCCCGGTTCGAAGGGCTCGTTCCCGGAGAGACCGTCATTTCGACCGACGACGGTTCGCTCGGGGAAAGAGGTTTCATCACCGATGCTTTCGCCCGCCGCGCCGCCGGCGCGTCGGCACGCTACGCGCGCGTGTACGCCTGCGGGCCGATGCCGATGTTCGTCGCGCTCGCTCGCGTCGTCGAGCAGTCCGGGATCCCCGCGGAGTTCTCGACCGAGGCCGCGATGGGATGCGGGTTCGGAGCGTGTCTCGGCTGCGTGATCCCCGGCCGCGAGAAGCCCTTCGTGATCTCCTGTGTCGAAGGGCCGATCCTGGCGCCGCAGAAGATCGACTGGACGAAGATCCGATGAGCCCGGCAACGGAGACGCGGCTCGGCCCGCTCACCCTGAAGAATCCGATCGTCACCGCGTCGGGCACCTTCGGCTACGGGCTCGAGTTCACGGACTTCGTCGACCTCTCGAAGATCGGTGCGCTCTGCACGAAAGGGCTCTCGCTGGAGCCCCACGCCGGCAACGCGCCGCCGAGAATCTGCGAGACGCCCGCCGGGATGCTGAACGCGATCGGCCTGCAGAACGTGGGTGTCCGAGCGTTCCTCGAGGAGAAGCTCCCGCGCCTGCGGGGGCTCGGCGCGACCGTCATCGCGAACGTCTGGGGGGACACGGAGGAG
>DASUAD010000586.1:0-3330 GCA_035763965.1 Thermoanaerobaculia bacterium
GCGGCGTGGCGGTGGAACGTCCTCGCCTACGGAACTCTGATCGGATTCCTGATCAACTGCTTCTGCCAGCTCTTTCACTTCGCCTATCAGCGGTGGGCTGTCCGGGCCGGCGCAGAGCCTTCCCGCGTGGTGCTCTCGGGCCTCTACTTCCTCGGCGGCGTCCTCGGGTGGCTCGTCGCGACGGCCATCGCGATCGAGGCCGGCCTGGTTCCCGCGCGCTTCATGCGGGGGCTCGCGCCGCACTTCGTTCCGATCGCAGGAGCTCTCGCCATCGTCATCGGGCTGCTCTTCTACACGTGGGGAAGGATGGAGGACCGGCTGCGCCGGAGCGTCGAGCGCTTGAAGGAGCACGAGTTCGCCGAGAAGGAACTCGAGCTCGCGCGCGAGATTCAGCAGCGCCTGCTCCCCCCGCAGGAGGTGGAGGGGGAGAGCTATCGCGTCGCCGCGCGCAACGTGGCGGCCCGTTTCGTCGCGGGCGACTTCTACGACGTGTTCCAGCTCGCCGGAGGCGCGGTCGGGGTCGTCGTCGCCGATGTCGCAGGGAAGGGCATGGGAGCGAGTCTCATCATGGCGTCGGTCAAGGCGGTGCTCCCCTTCATCGCGGCTGACCGCACCGTCGAGGAGACCCTCGTCGAGCTGAATCGCAAGCTCGTCTCGGAGCTCGGGCCGCGCGAGTTCGTCGCGCTCGCGTATCTGCGCTACGAGCCGGACGGCCGATTCACCCTCGGGAACGCCGGCCTTCCGGATCCGTACGTCCTGCAGGACGGCGCATCGCCGCGGCCGCTCAGCGTTTCGGGATCGAGGTTTCCGCTCGGGGCTCGCCGGGACGTCGAGTACGGGTCTCTCGAAGGGAATCTCCAACGCGGCGACCGGCTGCTTCTGTTCACCGACGGCCTTCCCGAAGCTCCGACGGCCGCAGGCGACCCCATCGGCTATCCGGCGCTCGAGGAGCTCCTGGCCGGCGACTCGGTTTCGCCGTCGGCATACCTCGAGGGGGTTTTCGATCGCCTGCGAGCCGCGACCGGACCGGTCCTGGCCGACGACTGGACGGCCGTCGCCGTCGAGCGGATCTAGACCTTCTTCAACTTCCACCTGCCCCGGCGGAAGAGGAGCGCGCTTGCGACCGCGATCGTCGAGAACGCGATCGTGATCGCGAGGAACACCCCGCGCGGCCCCCAGCCGAGGACGTTCGCGAGGAAGTACGCGAGCGGGATTTCCCAGAGCCAGAACACGAAGAAGTTCAACCACGTCGGTGTCCACGTGTCGCCGGCGCCGTTGAACGCCTGCGTCAACACCATCCCATATGCATAAAAGAGGAAGCCGTAGCTGACGTCGCGCAGGCACCGGACCGCATACGGCGCGATCGTCGGGTCCTTCGTGAAGAATCCGATGAGGACCGGTGCGCCGACGACGAAGAGAATCCCGACCGAACCGAGGAAGACCATGTTGTAGAAGCCGGCGATCCAGACGGATCGCTCCGCCCGGTCCGGCCTCCCCGCGCCGAGGTTCTGGCCCACCAGCGTCGCCGCGGCATTCGACATTCCCCAGGACGGCAGGATCGCGAAGACGATGATGCGGATCCCGATCGTGTATCCGGCGAGTGCCGCGCTGCCGAAGGCCGAGATGATGCGGACGAGCCCGATCCAGCTCGCCGTCCCGATCAGGATCTGGAACATCGCGTTCCCGGAGAGTCTCAGCATGCGCATCATCGCCGCCGGCTCGAGCTTCAGGTGCCTGCGTTGGATGACCACGCGGCCACGGCCACGCGAGAGGGTCCAGAGCTGATAGAGGACGCCGCTGCCCCGGCCGATCGTCGTCGCGACGGCCGCACCCGTGACGCCGAGTCTCGGAAAGGGGCCGAGCCCGAAGATGAAACAGGGTCCGAGCACGATGTTCAGGATGTTCGCGAACCACAGGACGCGCATCGCGATCGCGGCATCGCCGGCGCCTCGGAAGATCGCGTTGATCAGGAACAGAAGCATGATGACGACGTTGCCGCCGAGCATGATCGCCGTGTAGCGCCATCCCGTCGCGACGAGCGCGGGGGAGGCGCCCATGAGCGCGAGCAGCTTCGGCGCGAGCAGCGCTCCGGTGATTCCGATCGGCACCGCGAGCGTGATTCCGAGAGCGATCGCCTGGACGGCAGCCGTGGCCGCGTGCTCCGGGTCCTTCTCGCCGATCCGCCGCGCGACCGTCGCGGTGGCGCCGATCGAGACGCCGATCGCGACGGCGTAGATGAGCGCGAGCATCGACTCGGTGATGCCGACGGTCGCGACCGAGTCGGCGCCGAGCTTCGACACCCAGAAGATGTCCGCGATCGCGAAGACGGACTCCATGATCATCTCCGCGACCATGGGGATGGCGAGGAGGATGACGGCCCGGCCGATCGAGCCTTCCGTGTAGTCGCGGTGCGATCCGCGAACGGCCTCGCGGAGAACGCCCCAGATTCGCTCCGCCCGGCCCCCTCTCCCCGCGTGCGGGGAAAGAGTCGGGGTGCGGGGCTTCTCCTCCAGTGGTTACCCCGCGAGGGCTTGAGCGAAGTCCTCGACGATATCCTCGGTCGCCTCGAGGCCGACGGACATCCGGATGAGGCCGTCGCTGATTCCGAGACTCCGCCGATCCTCGGGCGACATTCCCGCGTGCGAGGTCAGCGCGGGCATGGTCAGCAGCGTCTCGGGCCCTCCGAGGCTCGGCGCCTTGATCGGGAGCTTCGTCGCCGAGATGAAGCGCCGCGCGGCCGTCGCACCTCCGTGGAGCTCGAACGAGAGCATCCCTCCGAACCCCGAGAAGAGCCGTCGCGCTCGCTCGTGCCGCGGGTGGCTCGGAAGTCCCGGGTAGTTGACGCGCGCGACCTCGGGGCGAGAGGCGAGGAACTTCGCGATTTCGAGCGCGCTCCCGTTCTGATGCCGGACCCGCACGGCGAGCGTCTTGATGCCGCGGTGCAGGAGGAACGCGGCGTGCGGGTCGAGGGAGCCGCCGAGGTGGTCGAGCTTGTGCTTGATCCGGTCGATGTGCTCGCGTCGCCCGATCACGGCGCCGGCGACGATGTCGGAGTGTCCGTTCATGTACTTCGTGCAGCTGTGCACGGCGAGGTCGAATCCGTGCTCGAGCGGCCGGAAGTTGACCGGCGTCGCAAAGGTGTTGTCGATGATCGAGACGAGCCCTTTCGTTTTCGCGAAGCTCGCGATCCCCTCGAGGTCGGCGAGCTCCAGGAGCGGGTTCGTGAGCGTCTCGACGTAGATGACCTTGGTCTCCGGCCGGATCTTCCTCTCCCAGTCCGACGGGTCATCGGGATCGATGAAGTCGTACGCGATCCCGAACGACGGGAGG
>DASUAD010000587.1:0-2612 GCA_035763965.1 Thermoanaerobaculia bacterium
ACCTTGCTCCTCGGCAGTTCCGCGCCCGGTCGCCCCGAGCACGCCGGTCGCATGGGAGTCGTCGACCGCGAGGAGCACGTTCGCCGCCTCGCAGATCCGCACGAGCTCGCGCAGGTTCGCCTCCTCGCCCTCCATCGAGAAAACGCCGTCGGTGATCATGAGGCGGTACCGCGACGCCGTGTCCTCCGCAACCATCCGCTCGAAGGCCGCCATGTCGCCGTGCGGCACCAGGAAGCGTTTCGCCTTGCAGAGACGAATGCCGTCGATGATCGACGCGTGATTGAGCTCGTCCGAGTAGAGGCCGTCGTTTCCGTCGAGGATCGCCGCGAAGAGTCCTTCGTTTGCATTCCAGCAGGACATGTAGAGGATCGAGTCGTCGGTTCCGAAGAAGCTCGCGATCTCGGCCTCGAGCTCCTTGTGCAGCCGCTCGGTTCCGCAGATGAACCGGACCGACGCCATCCCGGCTCCCCACCGATCGATCGCCTTCTTTTGCGCCTCGCGCACCCGGGGGTGGTTCGCGAACCCAAGGTAGTTGTTCGACGTGAGCATGACGACCTCGCGGCCGCCGACCCGGACCTTCGCGTCCTGGGGAGACTCGAGGATCAGCTCCTCCTTGTAGGTGCCGGCCTGGCGGAGTTTCGCCATCTCGGCGGCGAGGTGCTCGACGAGCGTCGTCATCCCCGCGCTAGGTCTCCGAAAGGACTTTTCCCGCGACGCGGCCGCCGGGAAACGCCGCGTCGAGCGCCGCAAGCGCGCGCTGAAAGGCCGTCAGGTCCGGCGCGATGATCTCCGCGCAGAGCGTCGGGCGGTTGATGATCTCGGACGTCCCGCTCGCTCCCTGGACGACGACGGCTCGTGCCGGACGCTCCACTGTGTAGGTCACGTCGTCGACGTCGCCGAGAGCCCGCGATGCCACCTTCTGCGCGTTATCCGCCTCGTCCCGCGAAAGGCAGACACCCGCGAGCCCGAGCACGCGGTAGCGGTTCGGTTCGAACTCCGTGCGCTCCCAGTTCTTCCAGACGCGTTCCCGCGGCCGGAGCTCGAACCGGTAGGCGAGATTCGACAGCCGGGACTCCTCGAGCGCGAATTCCGCGATGCGACGCTCGTTGATCCCCTCGCTCAGGTCAGGCTTCGGAGGTCGATTGGTGGGCATCCGTCTCTCCTATCTGGAGCCCCGGCGGGACACTGGACTCATCCGGGCCTTCCATTCGGATAGAACACTACCTTCATCGCCCGGCGGCTCTCCAGAAGCGCCATCGCATCGTGAAAGCCCTCGAGCCCTTCGAACTCGTCGGTGACGACGTCCGCGACGTCGAGCCCGGCGTCCAGGAGGTCGAGCATCTTGATCCACGTCTCGAAAATGCGCCGCCCGACGACGGCGTGCAGGGTCAGGCCCTTGAAGATCAGGCAGCGCGTGTAGTCTTGGATGGTGACGGAGCTCTCCCTGGGGAGACCGAGGAGAGACACGATGGCGCCGCTGCGCGCGGCCGCGAGCCCGAGGTTGATCGAGGATTCCGCGCCGGAGAGCTCGAGGACCACGTCCGCGCCTCCGCCGAGCGCCTCGCGCACGCTTCCCGCCGGGTCCTTGGTGCGGTTCAACTCGACCACGGATACGTGCGACAGTCGGCGCGTTCTCGCCCAGTCGCGGGCGTGGGCCGCCGCCTGGGAGTTGATCTCCGTGATCGCGATCCGCGCCGCGCCGGAGATGCGGGCGATCTCGGCGCACATCGCGCCGATCGGTCCGTAGCCGAGGACCGCGACCGACTTGCCGGAAAGGTCCGCCACCTGGGTCGTGTGGACGGCGTTCCCGAGCGCGTCGAGGAATGCGCCGACCCGCGGCGGAACCACTTTCCGGTCGAGAGGGATGACGTTGTAAGCGGGTACGACGACGTACTGCGCGAAGCAGCCGTCCCCGTGCACGCCGAGAATCTGCGTGTTCTCGCAGATGTGGCCCTCTCCGGCACGGCACGGCCGGCAATTGCCGCACGTGACGTGCATCTCCGCGGAAACGTACGTCCCCGTCGCGAGGTGCGGCCGCTCCGCTCCGGGACCGAACCCGGCGATCTCGCCGCAGAACTCGTGCCCGTAGATTCGCGGCGGCTTGACGATCGAGGCCATCGACTCGTCCCACTCGTAGATGTGCCGGTCCGTTCCGCACGCGGCGGTCGCGAGCACCCGGATGAGAATCTCACCGACGTCCGGCTCGGGGATCGGGACCGACTTGACCTCCGTGCCCTCGCGTCCGGGGACCGGCCTCGTCTTGACGACGGCGGTCATCCGGGACGGGAGACGGGAGACGGAAGACGAGAGACGAGAAGACCGTACCCTGCGAGGCATTCCCGTTCGGCTCCGTCTACCGTCTACCGTCTCCCGTCTACCGGTCCTCAATCCCCGGCCTCGTCGTCGCGCACGTACGCGGCTCCCGGTCCGGTGACTCCGGTGCCGACGAGCTCCCCGGCGCCGGCGGGGAGGACGTGTTGCGCGACGATTGCGCGGGTGTTCGCGACGGCGAGCTTTTCGAAGAGGAACACGAACTTCTTTTCGAGCGTCTCGCGGATCGCTTCGCGCGTTCCCGACGGGAGGTTCCAGAATTGCTCCTTGAAGGGGCCGAT
>DASUAD010000588.1:0-2143 GCA_035763965.1 Thermoanaerobaculia bacterium
CGGCGGTCTCGACGGTCAGGAGACCCGCCGGCTTGTCGACGATCAGGAAGAGCGGGTCCTCGACGAGAACGGCGAGCCGGCTCCGGACCCGGCGGCGCTCCGGACGGCTCTCGTCGTAGCGGAGTGCGGCGTCCTCCTGGACGTCGAGACCCGGCTCGTCGCGCGCGATTCCGGCGACGTCGACTCTCCCGGAGCGGATCGCTTCGCGCGCCGCGCGCCGCGACAGACCGAACCGGCGTGCGACGGCGAGATCGAGCCTCACCGTCGCCGCGTCGCCGGAACGCGGATCTCGACGAAGAAGTTCGGGTCGCCGATCCGCGCTCCCGGCCCGGCGCCCGGACCGTAGGAAGACACCGCGACGGAGTTCTCGCGAACGAAGCGGTCGAGCCGCTGGAGGTAGTCCTTTCCGAACGCCGCGCGGCCGTGGCCGATCGTCAGAACGTCCGCGTACACGATCGCGTCGGGCGGATCGCGCTCGAGCCGCGCGATCGCCTCTGCCTCGGCGGTCGCGTCCAGGTGGCCCGGGAAGAACTGGTCCTGCGCGAGGGGGTTTCTGCGGCCGAGAGTCCAGTTGAAGAACCCGGTCTCCGGGAATCCCGTCATCGTCCCCCCCTCCGGCACCCGGCCGGCGAGGTCGGCGAGCGCCTCCCGGGTCGCTCCGGCGACGGGCTCGGTGACGAAGAGCGGTCCGGCAGGGGTCGCGACCCGCGTCCACGCCGGATGCCGAAAGAGGAGCGACAGAGCGGCCGCGCGCGAGACGAGAAAGACGGCGAGAGCCGCCGCGACGAGGCCGGCGAACCCGGAGGGCGACGGACGCACCGCGAGCAGTCCGGGCAACCGCGCTGCCGCGCGCAGGAGCAGGACCGCCGTCAGCAGGAGCGGCAGGGGGAGATAGAAGCCGTTGTAAGGCCCCACGTATCCGGCCGCGAGGAAAAGGCGCAGGGCGAAGGAGAGCGCGACGAGCAGCACGGAGTCGGGAACCCCGTCGAGGACGGTCGGCCGTCCCCGCCGAACGAGTCGGCGCACCAGTCCGACGGCCGCCGCCGCGAACAGGAGGGGCGGAACTGCGCGGACGATCGGCGGCAGCAGGCCGAGGACGTCGCGGATGTTCTGCGGTGGAAAGAGGCGGATGCCGGCGACGACGGCGAGCGCGGCCAGCGCCCCGATCTCGATCGCGCGCCCCGTACCGCGGGGCCGCTCGCGGGCCCGCCCCGCAGCGAGCGCCGCGAGAAGCAGCCACAACCCGATCGCGACGAGCGCGATGATCGCGAGACCGAGCTCCGCTGCGCGCAGCCCCGGCCGGTCGATGCCGGAAAACGAGGTATAGACGCTCCGGAACTCGGGGGGCAGGAAAAGAAACGTCAACCACCCTTCCTTCTGGAGAATCGCGAGCGGCGTGCCGATCGAGATCGCTCCGTAGATCGCGGCGGCCGCGACGAGCGGGAGAACCGCGACGACGGCGAGCCGTCTCTTCGCGGCGGCGTCCGATCCGAGGAGTCTCTCGGCGGTGAGCGCCGCGATTCCCGCGAGCCCGAGCTCCGGCCTCGAGAGAAGCGCCGCGGCGAGGCACGCGGCGGAGGCCGCATCTTTGCGGCGCGAGCCGCCGGACGAGGCGAGGAGCAGCGCGCCGGTCACGGCCGTGACCGCCATCGACGTGTCGAGGCTGTACGGAAACAGGTGACATCCTCCGGGCCGGAGAAAGAAGCAGACCCCGACGGCAAGCGACGTGACGAGCGCCGCGAGGCCCGGCGACACCATGCGGTTCGCGAGCCGTCGCAGCGCCTCGATGTGCAGGAAGGCGACGAGAGCCGCGAGTGTGATCCGCGCCGCGAACGATCGCCCGGCCGCGAGGTCCACCGCCGCCGCGACCCAGGGCGCGAGCGGACCGTAGTAGA
Organism: Thermoanaerobaculia bacterium; assembly: GCA_035763965.1. Taxonomy (GTDB): domain Bacteria; phylum Acidobacteriota; class Thermoanaerobaculia; order UBA5066; family Gp7-AA6; genus Gp7-AA6. Next base: position 1,896 of record DASUAD010000588.1, read on the forward strand.
AGCGCACGTCGCGGTAGAGCGCTTCGCCGTTTGCGATGCGCCAGGGGACCATGAGCTCGCGGCCGGTGTCGACGTAGGGGTCGATCCAGCGGTTCCAGGAGATCGCTGCGAGCAGGAGAAAGAGGAGGGAGGGAAGGAGAGCGGCCGCGCGGCGGTTCACGACGCGCGCGATCGTCCGGCGGCGTTTGCGAGAAGCGCGGCGAGCGCCGCCGCGGCCGCCGCGCCGGCGAGGAGAGCGCCCGCACGGG
>DASUAD010000589.1:0-6631 GCA_035763965.1 Thermoanaerobaculia bacterium
GCCGGCGGCGCGGCGCAAGCGTGGGTCTGCCGGAATTTCGCGTGCCTGCGGCCCACGTCCGAGGCCACGGAGCTCGCGGCCGCACTCGATGTCTGACCCGCAGCGCCCGACGCTCCGGGCGGTCGCGCCGATGGAGCCGATACCGGCAAGGCGGCGGAGCCCCGGCGTCGCGGTTATCGCCGTGGCGGCCTATGCGCTGCTGTTCCTGGGGGCGCTGTGGTATTTCGAGCACCAGACTTCTCGAATCCAGCGCCCCCAGTCCCGTCCGACGGCGAAAGCGCCGAGTCGGGACTCGCTTCTCACCGGAATCGGTCTGTCTCCCGTCGCGCGGAAGGCGTACTTCGGCCGCATCAGCACGGAACGCTGTGACTGCGGTTGCGACCTCACGGTGCTGACCTGTCTCGCGCGCGATCGCTCGTGCGTTCGAAGTCCCGCGCTCGCCAGCGAGCGCCGCCGCACGGTCGCGGCCCCGGCGACCGCGCGGTGACGACCGGTCTCGTCTACGAGGAGGCCTTCCTCCTCCACCGCGCACCCTACGAGCATCCCGAGAATCCGGAACGCCTCGCCGCGATCTGGGCGAGGCTGAACGAGGACGGAATCGCCGCGCGCTGTCTCCGAGTCCGCGCGCGGGAAGCGACCCGGGAGGAGCTCCTGGCCGTCCACACGCCCGAGCACCTCGAACGCGTCGAGGCGACCGCGCTGTGTGAGTATGCACAGCTCGACCCGGACACGTACACTTCGCGGCACTCCGCGGAGGTCGCACGGCTCGCGGCCGGTGGTCTCATCGTCCTCGTCGAGGAGGTCATCGCCGGAAGGCTCACGAACGGCTTCGCGCTCGTGCGGCCGCCGGGGCACCACGCGGAGGCGGATCGCGCGATGGGCTTCTGCCTCTTCAACAACGTGGCGGTCGCGGCGAAGGCGGCCCGCCGCCTCGGGATCCGGAGGATCGCGATCGTCGACTGGGACCTGCACCATGGAAACGGAACGCAGCACGCCTTCGCGCACGATCCCGACGTCCTCTACCTTTCGACCCACCAGTATCCGTTCTACCCGGGGAGCGGCGAAGTCTGGGAGCTCGGACGGGGAGAAGGACGCGGCCGCACCGTCAACGTGGCGTGGCCGGCGGGCATGGGCGACGCCGATTACCTGGCGGCCTTCGACCGCGTCCTCCTGCCGATCGCCCGCGCGTTCGGCCCCGATCTCGTCCTCGTTTCCTGCGGCTTCGATGCCGCCGCCGGCGACCTGCTCGGCAGCATGCGCGTGACGCCGGCCGGATTCGCGGGAATGACGCAGAGGGTGTGCTCACTCGCGGGCGGAAAGGTCGTGCTCGCGCTGGAAGGCGGCTACAACCCCGACGCGATTTCCGCCGCCGCGGCCGCCTGCACCACCGTGCTCCTCGGCGACGCCCCCCCGACTCCGAATCCGGCCGCGCGACCGAACGCCGCCGCCGAACACGTCCTTCGCGAGGTGATCGAAACTCAGCGTCCGTTCTGGCCCGGGATTTGAGCGTTCACCGGACGTTCACGACGCGCGCGGCTACCCTTCCTGCCAGGAGATACTCATGAACGTCCCGGGCCGCGATCCATCCACGCAGGTCCGGAGCGATCTCGAGGTCGGCGCGAAGGTGAGGGTCGAATACCGGATGATCCACGCAGGTCGAGGTCGAGCCCGCGGCAAAGAAGAAGTCGGGTATTCGCGACCGTGAAGTTTCCCGTTCGTCGCCGGTGGATCGTCTGGATCGGCCTGCGCGGCGTCACGGCGACCCTGCTCCTGCTCCCGTCGTACGCGACGCTCGCCTACGTCGTGCTCCCTGCCGTTTGGCGGCGGCATGCGAAGCTTCCCGAGGAAGTTGCGCTCCCCCGGCTGACCTACACGGCCGAGGGGATCCCCGCCGACCCGATCAACGTCGCGATCATCGGTACGAGAGGCGAGCTCGTCGCGGCGATGCAGGCTGCCGGCTGGACCCAGGCCGACCGCATCACGCTCCGGACCGGTCTGCGCGACGCGGGCAGCGTCCTCTTCGCACGCCCCTATTCTTCGGCGCCGATGAGCACGCACTTCGTCGCGCGGCGGCGCCCTCAGGACCTCGCGTTCGAGCAGCTCGTCGGGAAGAGCCCGCGGCGGCGGCACCACGTCCGGTTCTGGCGCTGCGGTCCGCCGGAGGGGCGCGGTCGCGCTCTCTGGCTGGGGGCAGCGAGCTTCGATCGCAGTGTCGGCATCTCGAAGTTCACGGGCGAGGTCACACACCACATCGACCCGCGGATCGACGCCGAACGGGACCAGCTCCTTGCCGACCTCGCACGCACACGGCGGGTGAGCGAGTTCTCCTGGATCCCGGATTTCGCGGCCACCCGCCACGGCCGCAACGGCGGCGGCGACCGGTACGTGACCGACGGCCGCCTGGCTGCGGCGAAGCTAGTCGGGAACGAGCCGGAGGAGACTTCCGCCTCCCTCGCCGATGCGGAAATACTCGCCCCTTCGCCAGAGCGGCAAGAGGTCTCGGTAACGACGATCGAAGACGTTGCCCGACTGGCCGGTCGTATGAACGAAGAGCGCGGAATTCGGCTGGGACAAGTCGACGATCTGACGGTAGCTCGGCCCGTCGGTCATGCGAAAGGATCCGTCGAGGCGGTAGGCGCCGACGTTCACGGTCGAAGCGTCTCCCCCCTGCGCCGACTCCAGGCTGAAGATCGAGCGCAGGCCCCGCATCGCCTCGAAGATCCCGTGGGGAAACCGGGCGTGGTGAAGGCGGTCCCAGCGCCACCGAGCGGGATCGGGTCCGAGCCGCCGCCGAAGGAGCGCCACGGCGTCCCTTAGCGTCCGCGTGCGGAACCCGGCGCAGGATTCCCGCGCCGGCGTCCGCGTATCGTCGCACCACGACGAGTCCGAGCGGAGTGCGTCGATCAGGAACCGGGATCGCACCGTTCCCGGCGGCGTCGCGCCGAGCTCGTCTTCCGGCATCCGCGCGAGTTCGGCGTACCAGGCCGCGTAGATCGCCGCGGCGGTCGACCCGGGCGCGAACTCGCGGTTCCATGCCGAGAGCCTCGCGAGCGCGTCGCGGGACGGCGCGTCCGCCGGCGTCGTTCGGAGGAGGAAGGGCAGGAGCTCCGTCGCCTGAAGCGAGACGCGGTCGAGCTGGATCGACTCGACGTCCGCGACCCCCAACCTGTCCTTCGCGAGGATCCGCTGGGTGATCCGGCGCGCGCGGTACGGCTCCGGCCAGTCCCGCGAGATCGCGTCGGGATAGCGGGTCGAGACGACGCGGTTGTTCGCCGTCACGAGATATCCGCGGGCAGGGTCGAGCACGCGCGGCAACGCCTCGAAGGAGGCGTAGCCGGTCCAGTCGTCCGCGCCGGCGCCGGAGACCGGAACGAGGCCGTTCGCGCGCGGGCGGATGGGAATCGCACCCGACGCCGTGTAGCCGATGTGACCGTCGGCGTCGGCGTAGAGGAGGTTCTGCGCCGGCGCGTGGAAGCGGCGGACGGCTTCGAGAAACTCGGGCCAGCTCGTCGCGCGGTTGATTCCTTCGATTGCTTCGGCTGTCGAATCGTTCTCGTCCAGCGCAGTCCAGCGCAACGCGACCGCGCGGCCAAGAGCGGACGCGCCGTCCAGGACGTCGGTGACGATCGGGCCGTGCACGGAGCGGCGCACGTCGATCACGACGTCGCGGCCGCCGCGCACCCGGATCGCCTCCCGCCGGATCTCGAAAGGATGCGACGATCCGCGCCAGAGATAGCGCGACGGATCGCGAGGATCGAGCTCCTCGACGAAGAGGTCCTGCACGTCGGGCTCGAGGCTCGTCAGAGCCCATGCGATCCGCGCGTTCCGTCCGATGACGACCCCGGGAACCCCGGGCAGCGTCGCGCCGGCGACCTCGTAGTCCGGCGCCAGGAGGCGCGCGAGGTACCACACCGAGGGAGTGCGCAGACCGAGATGCGGATCGTTGGCGAGGATCGGTTTGCCCGAAATCGTGCGCGAGCCCGCGAGGACCCAGGAGTTGCTGCCGGTGCCGCCGTCGTCGTCGCGGGCGCCAATGCTCGCGAAGAGGTTCTCAAGCTGCGCGAGGAGCGGAGCCGGGAGCCGGGAAACGGAAAACGGAAAACGGAAAACGACGGGGGCCGACGGCGGGACCCATTCACCGTCTTCCAGGATCGTCGGCGTCTCGGGGACGGGCGGCAGGAGCTCCGCCGCGCGTTTCTCTCCCACCGCGGCGATGAAGCGCGCGCGGCGGATCTCGTTTCTCGCGTTGCCGGCGAGGTCCCACGCCATGAGCTTCGCCCAGGCGAGGCTGTCCACCGGTTCGAACGGGGCGACCGCACATCGCAGGATGCGGAACTCGATGGGCCGGGCGACTGAAGAAGCGAGGTAGGCGTTCAGGCCTCGCGTGTACGCCTCCATGAGTCGGCGGTGGCCGGAGGAAAGCCCGCGCCAGGCCGACTCGGCCGCGCGCCGGAACCCGATCGTGCGGAGGAAGCGGTCGGTTTCGACGAGGCGCGGACCCAGGATCTCCGCCAGCCTTCCCGACCCGATCCGCCGCTGGTACTCGATCTGCCAGAGGCGATCCCGCGCGTGGACGTACCCGAGAGCGAAGAGGGCGTCATCTTCGCTCGCGGCGCGGATCGTGGGAACGCCGTGCGCGCCGGTCTCGATCGAGACCGGCGCCGAAAGCCCGGCGACCGTGACCGTTCCCTTCTCACGGGGAAAGGTCGAGACCGCGAGGACGAAGAGCAGGACGGCGAACGCTCCTGCGACGACGAGGAGCGCGAGGAGAACCTTCCTCAAGACGCGGTCAGGGCGAGCGGCGCGCCGACTCGACTCCCGGAACGCGCTCGGCCACCATGAGGCTGAAGACCTGCTGCCATCCCGCCAGGGTGATCTGAGTCCCGTCCGGCGAGATCCCGAACGACTCGACCGAAAGCTCGGGATCGAAACCGGCGATCGACCGGCGCGTCCCGGAGGTGTCTTTCCCCGGAACGAAGTCCTGGAGGTACACGCCGTACGCGGCTTTTTCATTCTGCCCGATGTACGCGACCGACTTTCCGTCCGGCATCCAGCGGGTTCGGCCGAGTGAGTTCGCGATGTTCTGCGGCAGCGCCTGGAGCGTGGCCAGATGCGTGACGGCGCCATCCGAGATTCGAGCCACGCTGACGTCGAATCGGTCGATGCGGATGGTCGACCGATAGGAGGCGTAACGGCCGTCGGGCGACACCTCCGGAATGACCGTGGTTCCCGTCACGAGGCGCGTGTTCCCCGAGCCATCGGGGTGGATCTTCCAGAGGCCGGCTTTTTCGGGGAAGCTCTGGTTGTAGATGATCCATTGACCGTCGGCGGTCGCGGTGGGGTTCTCCGCGTCCTTCTTTTCGTGGGTCAGCTGGCGCGCGGCGCTCCCGTCGGACTCCGCCATCCAGATCTCGAACGCGCCGGAACGGTTCGAGCTCCAGACGAGCTTCCCGTCGGGTGTGAAGCCGGGGTCCCAGTCGTCCGCGCTGTCGTCGGTCAGGCGCCTCACCGCGCCCGTCTTTCGCGAGACCTCCCAGAGATCGAGGTTGCCGCTCCGGTTCGAGGAGAAGACGACCCACTCGCCATCGGGGGAGTAGCACGGCTGCCGGTCGCTCGCGTTGCCCTGCGTCAGCCAGCGGCTCTCCGCCGGAGAGCGCCCGCCGATCGGGACCTCCTGGAGATTCTCGCGGACCGGGCTCGCGTCGAAGACGAGCAGGCCGTTGCCGAGGACGTCCAGGGCGAGCGCATTCGCCGGGATCCAGAGAAGGCTCTCCGCCTTTCCCGTCCGGACGTTCTGCCGGACGATCCGCGCCGAGCTCGACGTGACGTTCCCGACGACCGATTCGGCCTGCGAGTAGAGGACCTCTTTTCCCGAAGGCGTCCAGACGGGCGACGAAAGAAAGCCGCTCACGAGAAGCGACGGGATCGACCGGAGCGCGCCGCTGTTCAAGTCGATGAAGTGGACGAACCGGGGCGCCCCGGCGTTTGCGACCTGCGTCGCCGCGATCGTGCTCCCGTCGGGGCTCCAGCGCGGATGCACGAGCTGACGCCTCGGGACCCGCGCGATGTCCCGCACGCCCGTGCCGTCCGCGGCGGAGACTCCGATGACCGAGACGGCCACGCCGCCGACGTATTCCCATCGCAGGAATACGATCTTTTTCCCGTCCGGGGACCAGTCGGCCTGCGCGGCGTTGGAGAGGAGCTTGCGCGGCTCTCCTCCGACGAGGGGAGTCCGGTAGATCGCCGTGTCGTTCCCCTCGTGCCGGACGAAGAGGATCGCGGACCCGTCCGGCGAGAAGCGCGCGTAGTCGTCCCCGGGCCCGGAGGTGAGGGCTGCCTCGCCGCCGGTCGCGAGCTGCTTGACCCAGATCCGCGCGGTTCCATCTCTCCGAGAGGTGAACGCGATCGTGCGCCCGTCCGGCGAGACGGCCGGCGATTGGTCCGCGCCCGAGTAGGTCAGCGCGCGGATCGCGGGCGGCAGAGCCGTGCTACGGCGCGACGACCACAGGACCGCAGTCCCGACGCCGAGCGCGAACGCGGCGATGGCGACCACCGGCAGGACGATCCGCGCTGGTCTCGATCGGGGCGGCGGGAGTGGCGCGGTCGGCACCGAGATTCCCGATCGATCGAT
>DASUAD010000590.1:0-2000 GCA_035763965.1 Thermoanaerobaculia bacterium
CTCCCGCTTTCACCAGCCCGACCGCCGTCTCCACATCCATCCCGTCGGAGACGACCAGGAACGGTACGTCGAACTGAAGTTGCCTCAGGAGATCGAGAGCGGCGAGCGAGCCGAAGTCCGCGGTCGAAGGATCGGACAAAACGACGTCCCAGCTCTGGCGATGCAGCGCTCGATACATGGAATCGCGCGTGCCTACGACCTCGGATTCGACGTCGTAGCCGGCCCGACGCAGCTCGCCAAGAAAAGCCTCCGCAGCCTCCGGCGAGGAGGCAACGACCAGGACGCGCAATGTCACGCTCATTCGGCGCGAAGACGAAGTGATGAAAAGTATAGCTCTGGAGGGGCGTTGACCACGCGGCGCCGTGCGAGCTTCGACAGCGTGAGCTCCGAAAGTCGCAAGAACCTCTGGCTCATGCGTTGCCGACAGGAGGTCCGAATCGCGTCGGGCGCAGCGCTTTCTCCGGCAAAACGCAGTGCCGGCCGCGCGTTTGTGACGTCGATTGTGTGATACAGTCGCAACGTCTAACGGTCCTGCCGGCTTCGGAACCTTGCTGTTGCCGTCCTTCCCTCGGTGGGCCCCCGATGGAGACCATTTCTTTCAAGGATCGGGGAGTCAGTCTCATGCAGTTCGCACGTAACGTCCATTTCCAGATCAAGAACGGGAAAGAGAAGGAGTTCACGACTGTCTTCGAGAACGAAGTCCTTCCGATACTCCGGAAGCAGAGCGGCTTCCGGAACGAGTTGGCACTCGTCAACCCGGACGGCGCGGTCGCCATCAGCCTGTGGGATGACCGCAAGAGCGCCGAGACCTACAACACCTCGACGTATCCGCAGATCCTCCAGAAGTTGAACCCCGTGATCGTGGGAACGCCGAAGGTGGAGACGTACGACGTCACCGCTACCACCCTTCGCGCATAGATAGGCCGGGCGCGAACGCGCTCGTTCACACGAGGTCCCGCGAGGGGCCTCTTTTTTTTGCCCGGGAGACCGCACGGGGGCGATTCCCGACTCGATCACCGGGCGTCTGAAAGGTGTATCTTCCCTCGCGCTGTTCACGGAGGTGTGATGAAGCCGATCCTGCTCGCGGCTGCTCTCGGTCTTGCCTCGTTCGTCCAGTCTTCCGCCGCTCCGGCGCAAGAGCGTCCGAAGTATCCCGGCCTGCCGAGCGAAACGCCGGCCAAGTTCGAGCCGGTTACCGCGAGCTTCGACCACGCGCGGCGCGTCGTCATGATCCCGATGCGCGACGGCGTCAAGCTCCACACGGTCATCCTCGTGCCGAAGGGCGCGAAGGGAGCGCCGATCCTCCTGACCCGAACGCCGTACGACGCGGACACGATGACGAGCCGCGTCTCGAGCTCTCACCTCGGGCCGAACCTCGAGGGCTACGACAACGCGACCGACGTGATCGTCGAGGGCGGCTACATCCGCGTCGTCCAGGACGTACGTGGCAAGCACGGCTCCGAAGGGGACTACGTCATGAACCGCCCCCTGCGCGGGCCTCTCAATCCCACGCCCGTGGACCACGCGACCGACACGTACGACACGATCGACTGGCTCGTGAAGAACGTTCCGGAAAGCAACGGCAGGGTCGGCATCCTCGGGATCTCCTACGACGGATTCCTTCCCCTGATGGCGCTCTTCGATCCTCACCCGGCCCTCAAGGTCTCCGTGCCGATGAACCCGATGGTCGACGGCTGGATGGGCGACGACTGGTTCCACAACGGAGCGTTCCGCCAGCTCGGCGCGGCTTACATCCACGACCAGGAGGCGGACCGGAAGAACCAGATCAAGTGGTGGTCCGGGCACTTCGACGACTTCGAGGAATTCTTCCAAGCGGGCTCGGCCGGCGAGCTCGGCCGGCGTCACGGCCTCGAGCAGGTTGGGTTCTGGAGGAAGCTCCTCGAGCACCCGAGCTACGACGCGTTCTGGCAGGAGCAGGCGGTGGACAAGCTGCTCGCGAAGGAGCCGCTGAAGGTCCCGGTGATGCTCGTTCACAGTCT
>DASUAD010000591.1:0-2063 GCA_035763965.1 Thermoanaerobaculia bacterium
ACCGCGACCGTGCGTTCGAGCCGGGTATCGCGCGCCTTGTAGACCTCTCCCATCCCCCCCGCGCCGACGGCGGAGAGGATCTCGTAGGGACCCAGGCGAGAGCCGGCCGAAAGCGTCATTTCCCTTCCGTCAGCCGGAAACGTCGCAGCCGGCAGCTATGGCCAACGCCCGACAGACTTCGCGCATTTTCTCGGAACCGAGGTGACCGACGTATCCGACGAGCCGCGCCCGCTCAACCGTCTGGACGTGATCGAGGTTCACTGCGGACTCCCCCTTGAGACCCTCCCGGGTGCCGACCCGGACCTCGCCAGGCGCGCCGCGGATCGTCGAGGTGATCGGCGCGACCATGACCGTGTGCAGCAGGCCGATGACCTCCTGCCGCGTCAGAACGAGGACCGGCCGGTTCTTGTCGGGAGGCTTGAAACGGTAGCGCCAGATCTCTCCCCGATTCACTTCCCGGGCCATGAAGCCTCGTTTTCCCAGCCCGCAAATTCCTCTCCGAGCCCCTGCTTGTCGCCATATGCGCGGCGATAGGCCTCCGAGATCCGCTTCGAGCGAGACCGGCGCAGGTAGTCAGCAGCCGCCCGGCGAAGCACTGCCGAACGCCCGTGTTTGCGGACCTCCTCGTCAGAGTCGAGGCGGCGGAGGAGGGCCTCGTCCAGCAATCTCTGTACAGGGTTCATGTTGAGACTTTATCATGCGCATCCTCGCAGAACGGAGTTCGAAGAGCGCGGCGTCGTCGCCGCACGGGTCACGCCGGCACGATCTTCGCGAGCACGTTCTGAAAGCGCGGGTGAGACCGCAGCGGTTCGAACTCCGGAGCGCGGCCGGGCCACCACGCGAGCGCGTTGCGGTGCTCGACGGCGAGCTCGAGCGCCGCGACGGCCGCCTCGCGGTCGCCGAGGCCCAGGTGGACGAAGGCGACGTGCAACGGCGCGACGTACTCGGTCGAGGATCGCCGGCGAAGCTCCTCCAGGACGGCGAGCGCGTCTTCCCCTCTCCCCGCCGCCCCGTAAGCGCCGCCGAGGCGACCGACGTACCAGGTCTGGGCGCGATCGGTCAGAGAAACCGCCTTCTCGTATAGTGCGACCGACTCTTCGTGCCGGCCCTGCATCTGAAGGGTCAGGGCGCAGGCCCATAGCGGGTAGAGCGCGTCCGGATCGAGGTCGAGACCGCGGCGCACTTCCCGTTCGGCCTCGGCAAAACGGCGCTCCGCGAAGTAGGTCCAGGCGACGTTCACGTGGACGTTGGGAGAGAGCGGCTCGAGCTCTGCCGCCCGCACGGCACTCTCGCGCGCCTTCGCGGGGTCGTCGAGAAACGCCCGTTTCAAGCCGAGCCAGGAGTGCGCGGCGGCCGAGCGGGGCGCGAGCTCGATCGCCCGCAGGAACTCGCGGTCCTCGCGCTCGAAGTCCCATCCGAAGTAGTGCTCGACGAGGCCGAGCGCGATGTGAGTCTCCGCCGACCCGGGCTCGAGCTCGAGCGCCTTCGAGGCGGCCGCACGCGCCTTCGCAAACGCGTCGAGCGTCGGAATGCCGCCATAGAACGCGAAGATGCAATACGCGTCGGCCAGACCGGTGTGTGCCTCGGCGTAGCCGGGATCGCGAGCGATCGCGCGCTCGAACTCCGCGATTGCCTGCCGCGGTACCCGCCGGTTGAAGAAGTACTTGCCCTTGAGGTAGTGGTTGTACGCCTCGACGTCCTCGGTCGCCCGGGCGACGAGCGCCCCCTCCTCCCCCGCCAGCAGACGGACCTTCAGCGTGTTGGCGATCGCGAGAGCGATCTCGTCCTGAATCTCGAACACGTCCGCCATCTCGCGGTCGTAGCGCTCCGACCAGAGCTGATATCCGTCCCCGACGTTGACGAGCTCGGCGGTCACCCGGAGCCGCGATCCGGAGCGCCGGACGCTCCCCTCGAGGACGGTTCGGACGCCGAGCTGCTCCCCGATGCGGCGGACGTCCTCGTCGCGCCCCTTGAACGCGAAAGCGGACGTGCGCGAAGCGACGCGCAGCGCCTCGATCTTCGAGAGGGCGTTGATGATCTCCTCGGTGATGCCGTCGGTGAAG
>DASUAD010000592.1:0-8096 GCA_035763965.1 Thermoanaerobaculia bacterium
AAAGGCGGGTGCGACTCTCGCCGACGTCGTGCGCACGCGGATGTACGTCACCGACGTCCGCGACTGGGAGAAAGTCGGCCGGGCGCATGCCGAGTTCTTCGGAAAAGTGCGGCCGGCGGCGACGCTCGTGGAAGTCTCCGCCCTCGTGTCGCCGAAGATGCTCGTCGAGATCGAAGCCGAGGCGGTCGTCGAGGTCTGATCACCAGCGCGCCTGGAGGGTGAGCGCCACGCCCCTTCCCGGCGCCTGAGGCGCATCGGCGTCGGACGAGAGCGGGTAACGCTCGTCGAGCAGGTTCGAGCCGAGCAGGACCGCCTCGAATCCTTTGGCGACCGAGAAGCCTCCGCCGAGATCGACGATCTCGTGGGCCGGGGTCGAGACCTCCGTCGGACCGGGCTCGTCGTCACGAGCCACGAGCCGGGCCCGCAGCCGCAACCAGAGCCGGCGCGTAGCCGAATACCGGGCGGTGACGACCGCCGAGCGCGCGGGCACGTCCGCCGCGGACGAGTCGTCGTCGAGCATGCGGCCGCGCGCCCACGTGAGCCCGGCGCCGAGTTCGAGCCGATCCGTCGGGCTCCATTCCGCCTCGAGCTCCGCGCCCCGGACCTCCTGGTCGCCGCGGTTTCGGAAATGAAAGTCCTCATCGGAGCGAAAGCGTTCCACCACGTCGTGAATCCGGTAGAGGTAACCGTAGGCGGCGATCCGCGCGCGCTCGGAGAACGCCGCTCGCAGCGCGAGGTCGAACTGATCGCTCCGCTCCGGACGGAGGTCGGGATTTCCCACCACGAAGCCGCGCCCGGAGACGCCGCGGAAGTAGCGGTCCGACAGAGTGGGCTCCCGAAAACCGCGGACGTACTGAAGCGTCGCGTCGAATGCCTCCGCCGGGCGCAGCGTCATCGCGACCAGGGCCGACAGGGCGCCGTGAGACGTTTCGCGATCACCGAAGAAACCGCCGCGATTCCGGCTGTGGACCGCGTCGCCGCGCAGCCCGGCGACGAAATGCAGCCGATCCGACGCGAACGATCGCTCCGCCTCGAGGAATACTCCGCCTCCAACGCGGCGCGCATCGTCGATCGAATCCTCCGTGTCGCGGGAGACGAGCTCACCCGAGGGCCCGAGCTGACGGCGCTCGGTGTCTGCCTCGAGATCGAAACGCGCGTGGCCGTCGAATCCGAAGCGCACCGCACCTGCCGCATGGCGCTTCGAGCCGACGAGCCGGAACGAGGCGTCGTTCGCCTCCACCGCCGCCTCCTCGATCGAGCGACCGGCCGCCGAGATGGATTCTCGCGCGGTAACGAGCCGATAACGCCCGACGAAGCCCCGGACCTCGACGACGTCGGACCCCGCGAGGTCGGGAATGTCGGCCGACAGGGTCAGCCGGTCCGAAACTTCTTCCGGATAGAAAGTTCTCTCGGAGAGTCCGGCGCGAACGGGGCGTCCGACGTCGCGCGCGCGATCGGACCGGAAGCCCAGCCCGAGTCGCGCCTGACCGGCGGAGAGGAGGCCGCGGAAGAGGACTCCGCGGTCGCGGGCGGCCGAATCGGGGACGACGCCGTCGGGCGACTCGTAGTCGCCGAACGTCCGCGCGTGCGCCTGGACGAAGACCGCCCCCCGGCCGATCGGCACGTTCTGCTCGACGAGGAATCCCGCGCTCTCGTCCGCGCTCCCGAAGGTCGCCTGCGCCCGCCCGCCCGGCTCCCCGAGACGCGGTTCGGGCGTTCGTGCGTGAATCACTCCGCCGAGGCCGTCGGGACCGTAAGCGAGAGACCCGGGTCCCCGCACGACCTCGACCGAATCGAGCGCAGAAGGATCGAGAAACCCGGCCGAAGGGCCGGCGCGCCTCTCGGCGGTCACGCGCGCGTCGTCGAGCAGGAGAAGTGTCCGTCCGCGCGCCATGCCCCGCAGGGAAGGCACGCCGGTATGGCCTCCACCCGCGTTCGATCCCCCGGGCACCTCCGCGACGGCATCGGACAGCAGAACCGGGCGTTCGTTCTCGAGGGTCTCGCGCGAGATTTCCGTCGCGGCGGCGGCGGGCGACGGTGAAGTCGCCGGAAGCGGGGAACCGCGCACCGTGACCGACTCGGCGCCGAGCGCCTGCAGCACGACGATCCGGGTGGAGGCGCTCTCGACCCTCGCGGACCCGATCAGCGCCCCGTGCGCGCCGAAGACGACGAGGTCGAATGGAGGCGTCGGCCCCGGATCGAGCCGGAAGCGCCCCTCGGCGTCGGTGACCGCGCGCGTCTCGCCGCCGACGATACGGACGCTCGCCCCGCGCACCGGCTCGCCGGTCGAGTCGAGGAGTCGATACACGGAAACAGCCGCAGCGGCGACGAAGGCGAGAAGGGGCATTACCGGCTCGGATAGAGAAGAAAAGGAGCCCGGCGGCGGCGGAACTCGTCGAGCCCTTTCTCCCAGGATTTGACGATGTCGTCGGCGGTCTCTCCGCGTTCGATCCTCTCGAACGTGTCCCGGTTCGCGAGGAGCGCGACCAGCTTCTCGCGATTCCAGTCGACGGGATGGAGACTTCGCAGGGCGACCGCGACCTCGACGCCGAGCGCGACCGGACGGAGCGCTGCCCGATCCGTCACCGTGAGCCGCACTCCCCCGCACCGCTTTCCCGAGTACGTCGAAGCGGCAGGCGTGAACTGGATCGGCGTGAACGTCACGCCCGGGATCCTCCTCGCCGCGAGCAACGCCGCGAGCCGCCGCCCGTCGAGCCACGGCGCGCCGATCACCTCGAACGGCGTATCCGTCCCGCGACCGACCGACAGGTTCGTCGTCTCGAGCAGACCGATCCCGGGATAGAGCGTCCCTGCGGCCAGCGAGCGCATGTTCGGCGACGGGTTCACCCACTCGAGCCCGGTCTCGTCGTACCAGACGTCCCGGGACCATCCGGAGAGCTCGACGACTTCGACGCGCGCGCCCGCCTTCCGCTCTGCGTTGACCATGCGAAGGAGCTCACCGGGCGTCATCCCGTAGCGCACCGGGATCGTGTGGTGCGCCGTGAAGGAGAGCCGGTCGGGATCGGCGACCGGCCCTTCGACGACCGCGCCCCCGATCGGATCCGGACGGTCGAGCACGATCAAGGGAACCTTGGCGCGCGCGACCTCGGGGAGAAGGTATGCGCCCGTCGTGATGTAGGTATAGAAGCGGGTCCCGACGTCCTGCACGTCCAGGAGAAGCGCGTCGAGGCCGGCGAGCTCTTCGGGTTTCGGCCGGTGGCGCTCTCCGTAGAGCGAGTGGATCGTCAGGCCCGTCGTCGGATCCACCTGGTCGGCAACCGGCGCATCCGCGTCCGACCGGATTCCGTGCTCGGGCGAGAAGAGAGCCGCGAGTCTCACGCCGGCTTTTCTGGCATCTTCGGAGACGAGAACTTCGATCGTCGAGCGGCCGTCGCGCGCTCGGCCCGTTGCGTTCGTGACGAGACCGACGCGCTTTCCCGCAACTGCCCGGAAGCCGTCGGCGGCGAGGACGTCCACGCCGGCGAGCACTTCCCGGCGGATCGGCACGCGCGACTCGAGAAGATGCGCCGCTTTTCGGGTGTCTTCGGTCAGCGCCGACGCGGCGACCGTCGCGACGAGGCCCCGCAGTCGGTTGACGTCCCCCTTTCCGTCGGGATGGAGGCGATTCGAGAGGAAGACGACGTACGCGCCGCTCGATGGATCGATCCAGAGCGACGTCCCCGTGAAGCCCGTGTGCCCGAACGAGCCGGGGGGAAAGAGGTCCCCGCGGTTGCGCGAGTACGCGGTCGCGACGTCGAAGGCGAGCGCACGCAGGCCGCCGTCGCCGAAGAACCGCGGTCGCGTCATCGCATCGACGCCGAGCGGCGAGAGGATCCGCACGGAGCCGAGACGCCCGCCCCCGAGAATCGTCCGGCACCAGCGCGCGAGGTCGTCCGCAGTCGAGAAGACGCCCGCGTGACCGGCCGCGCCGCCGACGGCGTACGCGCGCGGGTCGTGGACCTCGCCGCGCAGCCAGTGATCGTCACGGCGCTCGGTCGGGGCGATGCGGGAGAGAGGGGGCCGTGTCGGATCCGCGAGCCCGATTCGATCTCCGAGAAACCGCGTCGTTGTGAGCGGCCGGAAGTGCGTGTCCTTCATCCGGAGCGGCCGGAAGATCTCCCGCTGCGAGAACTCGTCGAGCGGCATTCCGGAGACGCGGCGCACGAGCTCGCCGAGCACTTCGTAACCGACGTCGGAGTAGCGGAAGAGCGTCCCCGGCGGCGACTCGAGAGGCTGGCGGTACTTGCGGGCGAAGATCTCCTCCGGGGTGCCGGCATAGAGCTCGATCGGATCGTCGGGCGCCAGGCCCGCGCGGTGAGTGAGCAGCTGTTCGACGGTGACCTTCTCGCGCTCTCCCCCTCCGGGCGCGAACTCGCGGATGTACTTGACCACCGGGTCCGACAGCGCGATCCGGCCGCGCTCGACGAGGATCATCACGGAAGTCGCCGTCGCGACCGGCTTCGTGAGCGATGCCACGTCGAAGACCGTGTCGACGGTCATCGGCTCGCGCCGCGGGAGGATGGCGCGGTTCCCGTAGGCCTTCCGGAAGACGATCCGGTCACGGCGACCGACGAGGACGACGGCGCCGGGGAGTTCGCCGCGCCCGATCGCCTCCGCGACCACTCCGTCGATGCGCGCAAGACGCGTGGCCGAGAATCCGGCGTTAGCCGGCTGTGCCAGCGTCGCGGCGATCAACAGGGCGATCACGTCTTTTCGCGCACGAGGCCGGTGAAGAGAAGGCCTCCCGAAATGGCCAGGACGGCCCCGAAAACCAGGGCACGCGTCGTCTCGCGGAAGATCACGGCGCCGGTCGCGAACATGATCGAGTAGACGAACGCCGTCCCGAGGAGCCAGAAGAGGAGGTTCCGGGGGATCTCTCCCCGCCGTTTCGCCACCTCCTCCGCGCCCGCGATTCGCTTCCACCCCGGGCCGGCGGGGCGGACTTTCTCGTAGAACGCGGCGAGCTTCTCGCGAGGCTCGGGCCGCGTACCGAACGTCGCGGCGAGCCAGATTGCGGTCGTCACAGCGGTCGTCGTGACGAGCGTCATCGCGAATCCCTTCGGCGTCGCCGGATCGAACGTGGGGTAACGCGACCCGATCGACCGGAGCCCGAGAGAGGTCACGAGCGCCGAGGCCATCGCCGCGACTTCCGACCACGCGTTCACCCGCCACCAGTACCACCGCAGGATGTAGACGAGGCCGGTCCCGGCACCGAGCGTCAGGAGGAACTCCCAGACCTTGCTGATCTGGTTCATGTAGATCGTCGCGACGAGCGACAGGACGACGGTGAGCGCGGTCGCCGCGCGGGAGGCGAGAACGTAGTGGCGCTCGGACGCGCCGCGCCGGACGAAGCGGCGGTACAGGTCGTTGACGAGATAACTCGAGCCCCAGTTCATCTGGGTGGCCTGGGTGGACATGTATGCCGCCGCGAACGACGCGAGCATGAAGCCGCGCAACCCGCCGGGAAGGAAGTCCACCATCATCTTCACGTAGTTCAATCCGGGGTCTTCGACGCCCGTGGGCCCGAGCACGGATCCGCCGTAGATGGCGAGCGAGCAGAGCGCCGTCACCACCCACGGCCAGCTCCGGATCGCGTAGTGCGCGAGGTTGAAATAGAGGGCCGCCGCGCGGGCGTGCCTCTCGTCCCTGCACGCGAGCATGTTCTGGGCGACGTAGCCGCCGCCGCCCGGCTCCGCGCCGGGATACCACGAAGCCCACCAGGAAACGCCGAGCAGGGTCGCGAACGTAATCACCGGAAGGACCCACGCCGCTTCGAACGATGGAGGCCAGACGGAGAGGATGGCCTCGGCCGAGCCGAAGCGGACGTCCGGCGCAGTGAACGCGGGATGGGCCGCGCCGATTCGCGATTTCAGGGCTTCGATCCCTCCGACCGCTCCGACCGACACGACCGCGAGCACGATCGCGCCGCCCATCTCGAAGAGGTACTGGAGACCGTTCGCAGAAGCGACGCCCCAGTAGCCGGACATCACGGTGTAGACAGCCGTCAGAGTGAGGCAGATGGCGAGCGCCGCCCACTTCGAAACCCCGAGCATGCCCCCGAGGACTTTCGCCATGCCGAGGTTGACCCAACCCATGATGAGGACGTTCACGAGGAGCCCGAGATACGCCGCGCGGAAACCGCGCAGGAACGCCGCGGGTCGCCCCGAATAGCGCAGCTCCGCGAGCTCGACGTCCGTGACGACGGCGGCGCGGCGCCAGAGCTTCGCGAAGAAGAAAACGGTGAGCATGCCGGACGCGAGCATCGACCACCAGAGCCAGTTCCCGGCGACCCCGTTCTTCGCGACCATTTCGGTCACCGCGAGCGGCGTGTCGGCGGAGAACGTCGTCGCGACCATCGCGGTCCCCGCGATCCACCATGGCATCGAGCGCGCCGAGAGGAAGTATTCGAGCATCGACCGGCGCGCCCGGCGGGCGAAATACAGGCCCACCGCGAGAGTCATGGCGAAGTACGCGCCGAGGACGAGGAGGTCGAGGGGCCCGAGCCTCAAGGCATTCGCTCCTTCGTGACTCCGGCGCCCCGCTGCGCGACTCCCGGGATCGTGACCGGCAGCCGTCCGGAGATCTCGGTCTCTCCGAACAGGGCGCGCGCCGTCGCGGCCTGCATCACCGGCTGGTCCCCGTACGCGGCGACGTACGTCGCGAGCCCCGGGAGGTCCGCCGCGAGGTAGGGGTCGCCGAACGAGACGCCGATCAACTTCGCACCCGCGGCCGACAGGCTCTCGACGGCGGAGCGCGCTCCGTCCGGCACCACGAGCTTCCCGGTCCCGGTGCGGACGCGCACGAAGAGGGACACGAGAACGGCGTCGGCCTGGAGGGCGGCGTTTCGAATCGGTTCGATTTCTTCGGGCCGGGACCTGGGATCGAGGACGAACGTCTCGGGGGGAGCCGAGAGCCGCGTCGAAAGCGCGCGGCCGAGTTCCGCGCCGGGAGCCGTCGCGGTGGCCACGTCGTTGACCACCACGTGGACGATCCGCATCGGACGCGCCAGCGGAAGCGCGCCGGGCGCCTCGCGGACGAGCGTCACCGCGCGCCGCGCGATCTCCTCGGCCAGGGCGCGGTGCTCCGGTCCATCCACCACGCGGAACGCCGCCTCGAGGTCGGGGATCGGCGCCGGGAACCGGCGCTTCGCTTCGAGGATTCGCGCGACCGATCGCTCGAGCCGCTCGACGGAAATGCGTCCTTCGGCAACGGCGCGGCGCACGCCCGCGATCGCGGCGTCGGTGTCGGGCGACTTGATGACCTGGTCGGCGCCGGCGAGGATCGCGCGCACGGCGGCTTCGCCCGGGTCGAAGTGGTCCACGATTCCGCCCATGTCGAGAGCGTCCGTCACGACGAGCCCCCGGAACCCGAGGTCGCCCCGGAGGAGGCCTTCGAGCACTGCCCCGGACATCGATGCGGGGACGGTCGCGTCCCGCGCGACCTCCGCGAGATCGTCGGTGTAGGGGTTCTCGCCCGGAGCGAGGGTCCGCGCAGGCGCCGGCGTCGCGTCGATCGCCGGCAGCGACAGGTGCGCCGTCATGATCGCGCCCACTCCGGCCGCGATCGCCGCACGGAAAGGAACGAGCTCCACGCGGTCCAGCCGCGCCCGGTCGGCGGAGAGCACGGGCAGCGCCCGGTGCGAATCGGTGCGGGTCGCGCCATGCCCCGGAAAATGCTTGGCGGTCGCGAGTACGCCGCCCGACTGCGCGCCGCGAACGAAAGCCGAGACGAACTGCGCGACGTTCTCGGGATCTTCGCCGTAGCTGCGGACGTTGATGACCGGATTCGCCGGGTCCACGTTGACGTCGGCTACGGGCGCGTAGATCTGGTTCACTCCGATCGCGCGCGCTTCCTCGGCGACGACCCTCCCCTGGCGCTCCGCGAGAGACGGATCGCCCGTCGCGGCCAGGGCCATCGGCCAGGGCCAGTTCGTCGTGTCGAGAAAACGCATCCCGACCCCCGCCTCGAGATCGGCCGCGATCAGGAGCGGCTCGGTCGCGAGCGACTGGAGGCGGCGGTTCAGGCGCGCGGTCTCGGAGACGTCCGACAGGAGGAACCAGAGGATCCCGCCGACGTGGTTGTCGCGGACCTGGTGC
>DASUAD010000593.1:0-6995 GCA_035763965.1 Thermoanaerobaculia bacterium
GCACAAGGAGGAGCACCTCCGTCTCTACAACCCCTACGTCGTCTCGATGATCGACGTGCACGAGGTCTGGCCCGGCCACTACCTCCAGTTCCTCTACGCGCCTCGGTTTCCGACGAAGACCCGCAAGCTCGTCTTCTGCGGGACCAACGCCGAGGGATGGGCCCATTACGCCGAACAGATGATGGTGGACGAAGGGTTCGGCGGCGGCGGCCCGAAGTACCGGCTGGCGCAACTCCAGGAGGCGCTCCTGCGCGACTGCCGTTACGTCGTCGGAATCAAGCTGCACACGCAGGGGATGACGGTCGAAGAAGGCGCGAGGGTCTTCGTCGAAAAAGGCTTCCAGGAGCCGGCGAACGCGTACGAAGAAGCGCGCCGCGGCGCCTACAACCCGACTTACCTCTACTACACGCTCGGCAAGCTCATGATCCAGGACCTCCGGGACGAGTACCGCACGAAGACGGGAGCGTCGCTCAAGCAGTTTCACGACGCGTTCGTCGCTCAGGGCGGGCTGCCCATCCCGCTCGTACGCCGGATCCTGTTCCGGAGCTCGGCCCCGGCCTCCAATTGATCGAAGGTCAGCCGTTTTCGTCGGCCTACGCGACGCTCGAGGCGCTCCGCGTCCTCGCGGACGCGTGGAACGGATCCCCTCCGATGCAGCGGCTGGGAGCGCGACTCGAGTTCGACCGGATCGACCGGGTGCACGTGGTGCTCGACCCGGTGCACTCCCACCACCGCGGAGGAATGGGAACGGACGCCGTCAACGGCGTCGTCCTCGCCGGGCTCTTCGACCTCGCGATCGGCACCGTCGGATGGCTCACCCGGCCCGACGGCCGTTCCGGGACTGTCAGCCTGGCGATGACGTTCCTCCGTCCGACGCGGGGCAATCGAGTGGTCGTCGAGGCGCGGCTGCTGCGCGCGGGGACCAACATCACTTTCGCGGCGGCGGAGATTTTCGACGGCGACGGGCAGGTCACGGCCCGGTGCGACGGAACGGTCGCCGTCGCTCTCGGCCGCTACGAAGAGTTCTTTCCCGGGATGCGCGGAGGGATGTAACGCGCGAAGTCACGTCTCGAGCCCTTCGCACTCGATTCGGACAGGCTCCGCGACGGATCTCACCCGACCTTCGCCAAAGGTCGTAGGACCAGGGTCGGAATCGTTGCGTGCATCCGCGCGGTCATCTACAATGCGGATGGATTCACTCGGGAGCCCGGCCTTGCTCCCGGACGTGCCGGAGGGGGAATGGTGGTGGACCTTGCTCCCAACGCGGCCGCGCGACACCCCCCTCTCCAGACTCTTTTTTTCGAGGTGACGACTTGAGACTCGTCTGGTCGCAGCCGTCGCGGCCGACGCAGGACCGTGCGCGCCACCTGCTCCTGCTCTCGGTCCTGTGCATCTTCCTGGGCGGTACGCTCGTCGGAGCCGGAGGGCGCGATCCCCGGGACGATCCGCGTCCCCTGAGGGCCGCGGTCGCGAGTCTCCTCTCGACGGGCGGCGTCTTTTTTCTGGTCGGAATCGCTCTCGCCGCTGTGCGCAAGGCGAGGAAGCCCGCGGCGCCTCTGTCCCTGGCTGAGCCACTCGACCCTTCCGGTGTTGCGGCGCGCGCGCCGCGCTTCGGAAAGGAGGAACGACGGTGAGCGACGACAACGTGGCCCGATTCGACCTCGTAGCGCGCGGCGGTATGGCCCGCCGGGGCGCCCCGGACAAGCGAGGGGGGAGCCTTCCGGCGGAGACTGTCGAGGTGGAGTGTCCGGAGTGCGATGCCGTCCTCTGTCTCGAGGCGGCGGTTCTCGCGTTGAATCCGGAAGTTCTCTGCGCCGGTTGCGACGCTACGATTCCGCTGGCCGCCGCCTCTCGCTGAAACCCCCTGAAGGAAAGAATCACCCGACCCGAGGAGGCCGGGCGATCGACGTATTCGACACTCACCGCGGCTCCCCCAAGGGGAGCGCGAGATCTAACGCGCGGGGACGACCGCGGGTGACCGCATCAGGCCCGCCGCCAGGAAGGCGATTCCGAGGAGCAGGTGGACCGCATTGTCGGGCGTCAGGTCGCCCGAAGAAACCGGACCCGGATGACCGATGATCGACGCGACGACGCCGGGGGCGGCGAAGCCCAGGATTCCCAGGAGCATGTAGATCGCGCCGAAGACCGCGCAGAAGGTCCTCGCGCCCTCCGCCGATCCGGCGAACCCGAGATAGAGCGCGATCGCCGCGGTCAGCAGATGGATGATGTTGTGGATCGGAGTCCCAGGTGCATTCCGAGCAGGTTTGGCATCGCGAATCCCACCAGGCCGACGATCAGCAGAACGGCCCCGAGAAGCTTGCAGAGGGTGCGGGCCATGGATGTTCCTCCTCGCCAGGCGGCGTCAGGTGACGATCTTGCGGGCGGCCGTGAGGCCCAGGATGAGGAAGATCAGAAAAAGGACCAGGAACAGAAACGCGAGAAGCTTCGCGATCGCGAACGAGGCGCCCGCCACGGACGTGAACCCCAGCAGCGCCGCAACGAGCCCGACAGCGAGGAAGATCAGAGCGAGCTTCAGCATGTTCCAGGTCTCCTCCCCGCCGGGAAGAGTGCGAAATGCGTGCCCGGCGTCAAATCCGGGGACTCTCGACCGCCCGCAGGTAGATCCACCGGTGCGGCATGTCGAGGTAAGCGTGGAACTTCAGCAGGAAACCGAAACCCAACCTCCCGTCGTGTCCCCACTCGGGTGACGCGGGCCGTGTCTCGGCCGCCGCCGACAGGGGCGGCAGAGCGAGAATGCCCCACCGAAGTCCGGTCACTTCACCGGGGAGGCCAATCTCGAGCCGGGACGCGGCAGCAGGTGCGAGACGCAGGTCCGGCCCCTCGGTCCGTGAGCCGACCAGCAGCCTCACATCGGCCGACTTCCGCCGGACAGTCGCCACGGGACGGTCGCCGTCGTCGTCGACGAGCATGCGGTTGAAGCCCGCGGGGAAAACCCACCGGGCGGGATCATGGATACCGAGGCCGCGGGCCTTCGGATCGAGCTCCACGACCGCTTCCCGGAAGAGCGTCCCGCCGATGACTCCATCCGACCCGGCCGGAACGGCGTCCGCCGCCTCGACGTGGATCCCGGAGGCCGAGAAGCCGCCGATCTCGAGAGCCGCGCCGGCGCCGATCGCGCGTCCGTAGACGTCGGTCGTAAACGGCAGCGACAGCATCGCGGCCTTCTGCCTCGAGATCACGAGAGGTCCGTCCACGACGGCGTCGAGCGAGAGTCGCAGCGGGATGCCGCTCACGCGCGCCGGGAACGAGATCCCGCCGCCGGGAGTCGGCTCGATGGGAACGAGGCCGGCGGAAGCGGCGAAACGGCCGCGTTCGCCGCCGACGACGGCATCCGCGATCTCTTCCATGGGCAGCCCGGCCCAGGCGATCTCGGCCCGGACCGCGGGCCGCAGCCCGGAGCGTTCCCGAAAGGCACGTTCGCCCGCGAAATCGACGTCGAAACGGGGAGAATGGACGGCGAGAAGCGTCCCGTCGCGACGAGAAAAGGAGAGCAAAAGCGGATTCGCCCCGGGCGGCTCGAGCCGGACGGAAACGAAAGCGGCGTCGGCGGATCCCAGACCGACGCGGGCGCGTGCCCGGTCGGCGAAGAGCCACGCTCTCCGCCAGAAGTACCACCGGGAGAGGAGCTCCCGAACGACGGGCTCGGACGCGACCCGGGTGAACCCGTCCTCGTCGGTGAAGTACGCTTTTCCACCCTGGATGCCACGCTCGGTCGTGACTCCGGCCGAGGAGACGCGCTCCCGGAATCGGTTCGGCTCCCACGCGACCTCCGCGACGCCCGTTCCCGCTCCCGGTATCTCGGGGAGAAGCCGCATCCGGATCACGTACGACGCCGGCAGAGGCTTCGCGGTCGCCGCTTTGCGGTAGCGATCGAGGATTCTCTCGGCGACTTTCCGGTCGGCGTCGAGCCGGCACGCGAGAGGCGCGAGGACGAAAAGAAGGAGAGAGAAAGACCGAAGACGGCTCCGCCCGTCGGCGACACCGCGCTTTTTCGCTTGGAGGATTCGGACCTGCCCCCTGCGCTCGATCTTAATGCACCCCTTCGCTCGTTTCGCTCTCGTTCGGATGAGTTGGAAAAATCCCGATTTCACGCGTTTTTTCGCTTGAGTCGAGGATCGAGCGGACTAGAATAACCGCCAAAATTCACTCGCCCCAAGGGGCGATTCTGCAATGAAGAAGGGGTAGTGCATATGGCAGAAAAATCCGGCAGGGCAATGTCGAAGTCTCAGATCGCGGACACGCTGGCGCAGAAGACGGGAACCACCAAGCGACAGGCGACGGTGTTCCTGGACGAGTTGACGGCGCTCGCTTACAAAGAGGCGAAGAACACCTTCACGTTTCCGGGAGTCGGCAAGCTGGTTCTCGTCAACCGGAAAGCCCGCATGGGCCGCAATCCGGCGACGGGCGAGGAGATCAAGATTCCCGCGAAGCGCGTGGTGAAGTTCCGCGTCTCGAAGAAAGCGAAAGACGCCATCCTGGGCGCGAAACGCTAGAAGAGCTCTGCCGTTCGAAAAGCGGTCCTTCGGGACCGCTTTTTCGTTAGAGCGAACGGCGCGCGAAAACGAGTCGAACCGTGTTCGTTTCGTCCGAGCTTCGGGTCGTACCGCCGCCGAGCGAGAGCGCGCCGAGTCCGGTGAACGCGACTCCGCCCTCCGCTCTGCCCGAACGCACGATCTTCGCGGTCAGCTCGACTCCCGACAGCTGCTGGGGAAGCCCTTCGCGTTCCGCGGCGGCTGCCAGCTCGCGAGCGTTCGCGATCGCCGCGTCTACGAACTCGGCGACTCCGGGGACCGTTGCGGAGGAGGCGGCCGCGCGTCTCCGTTCGGGCGGAGGCAGCTCGAGCGTGAACGTCTGAGTGAAGGAGACGTCGCTTCTTCGCGATGCCTCGACGTCGAGTACGAGGAAGCCCGCGTGAGCTCCGCTCCGTCGTTCGCTTCCGACGAGGAGCTTGAGCTCGATTCTCTTCAGGGCAAGACCGATCTCGGCGAGATCGGCGTTTCGTCCATTCGCAACGTCGGCCAGAGAGGCGACGAGCTCTCCGGGCGAAAGGAGCGTGGGCTCCATCGTCGTGGGCGGCCGCGACGAGAGACAGCCGGCCGCGAAGAGAAGCCCCGCAGATGCCATGAGCGGGAGTACCGCCTTCATCTGCGTCCTCCCGACAACCACGCGCGGCGCAGGCGCCGCACACCGTCCGCTTCCTTCGTCACGAAGTGTGACTTGCCTTCACGGAAGAGACTCTCCGGATCGGGCGCCGGCTCTTCCGCAATGCGGCCCGCTCGGGCGAGCGACCGGACGAACTCCCGCGCGTCCTCTTCCTCTTCCGGCCCGGCGCGCTCGATTCGCGAGGCCGTGACGTAGCCCGTCTCTTCCACCGTGACCGCGAAGGAATCGGAAATCTCGACGGCTGCGCCGTCGGCCGCTCCGTACTCGGCCCCCGAAAGAACGAGGTCCCGCGTGCGGCGTCCCCGGAAGCCCCCGTCGGGTGCGGGATGAACGAGGATCTCCTCGTCGGCGGACGCTCCGAAATGCTCGCGGACCGCGTCGAGGAGACGGGTCGGCATTCCGTCGCCCCCGAGTCCCATCGCCGCGATTCGCTCGCCCCGGGCTCCCGGTTCGCGCTTCGCGGCCCGGGGAAGGAGCGCGCGCGAATCGAGCGCCCGCGCGATCTCGGACGGTGCGGCTCCTTCCGCCCGCGCCGCGGACTCGAGCTCGGCGGCGAACCGCCGGAAGAACGCCGCTGCGGGCGGAGCGTTCGCCGCCGCCGCGGCGACCAGCCGGCCGAGCCGACGCGCGGCTCGAGCAAGAGCGGCGGCGGACTCACCGGCCTCCGATGCGGCGGGGGTGCGGCTCTCCGCAACGTACAGTCGAACGAGGACGTCCCAGCAGGCGCCCGTGACCACGCGACCGAAGGAGTGCGGTTCGCGGGAGAGAGCGTCGGCCGGCGCCTCCTCCGGGAGCGAGCGTGGAGCACGATAGTCGAACGCGTTGACCGCATCGCGGAGCGCGTCGGGTAACGCGGCGCCCGGGCCGTATCGCGCCGCGACCGCCGCGGCAAGCTCCTCGGCGAGACGGGAGACCAGGTTGGAGCGATCGACGGATCCGTGTGTCTCGTCCACGACGGCGCGGGCGAGCTCCGCCTCCTCGAGCGCGACGAGGATCGCCGCGACGTCGCCGAACGCTTCGTGAAACGCCGCGACCTCGAAATGGGGCGCGTCCCAGAGGTCCGGGCGGATCGCGTCGAGGACCGCGTGACCCTGCTCGTGGGTCACGATGTCGGGGCTGTCGCCCGAGTGCACGATCGCGCCGCTCTTCGCGTCCACGTCGCGGAAGAAGTGCAGCGCTCGCCGGTCGTAGAAGGCGTTCAGACCGTCGCCGTCGATCGGAATCGCGGCGAGCACGGGGCCGGGGATCCACTTTCCGGCCTTCGGCAGGAGAGACGTCCAGAGCGAGCGGCCGCGCGCCAGAGCGGATGCGATCTGCCAGTGCAGGAAGCCCGGCGTGTCCGGTTCGTACGGGAGCGGCCGCGGACGCCGGCCCTCCACGCGGAAACCCCAGGGGCCGCGTTCCGTGTCGAGCGGGGGATCGGATGGGACGGCGCGCTGACCGCGAGCCGCCGGGTCGTTCAGAAAGACGCGGATGCGCGCACGCGAGGCCTCGTCCATCGGGAGTTCTGGCGCGCAGTTTACAGGACCTACCCCTCACCCGACCCTCTCCCGCGGCGGGGAGAGAGAGACGACGGTGGCTATTCGACGATCGTCGTCTTTTTCGTCTTCTTCGAGTACGTCACCTTCCGCACGATCGGCCGCTCGATGCCCGGCCGCGAGATCGTCCGCACGACCACGCGACGCCCTTTGGCGAGGCTCGAGGGAACCGTTGAATTCGCGTCGATCGTGTAGGTCACCGCCGTCGCGTTCGGCCGCAGGATCGTGATGAGATGCCCCGGTTCGTAGATGCTCACCGTCCCGGAGACGGTG
>DASUAD010000594.1:0-5307 GCA_035763965.1 Thermoanaerobaculia bacterium
CGGACCGGCGGTGCGGGCGGTCAAGGGACACGCTGCGCCCGAGACGTTGCACGCGTTCTCACTTGCGCGGGACCTGATCGACGAGAACACCAGCATGCCCGAGCAAATGCGCGTCCTGTATGGGCTCTGGGGCGTGCAGTATGCACGGGGCGAACACGAAGCGGGGCGTGCCGTAGCCGAACAGGCGCTGTCGCGGGTGGCCGGGACGGCCGACGCCGAGCCGCAGGCGCTTGCCAACCGTCTGCTCGGTGAGACGCTCTGGGCGATGGGCGAGTTCGTCAAAGCACGGCACCATCTGGAGCGTGCGATCGATTTCTGCGGGGCAGACCAGCCCGTCACCGACTTGCGGTTCTCGCTCGATCACAAGGCCGGGGCGCTTTCGTTTCTGGGGTGGACCCTGTGGGCTTTGGGATACCAGGAGCGTGCACATGCCGTGGCGGCCGAGGCCCTTACGTTGTCGTCGCACGTCAAGCACGCGGCGACGACCGCGATGGCCCTGAGCGGCTTGTTGCTCTTGTCCCAATTCCGGCGAGATGCTCGCGAGCTGGGGGAACGCGCGGATGCGCTGGCGAGCCACTGCGCCGAGCACGGCATCGGTCTCTTTGGCATCTGGGGACGCTTCAGCCAGGGGCTCGTCCGGTCCTGGAATGGAGATCCATTGCCCGGGATCGAGGCTATGCGCGTCACCATGGAAATAGCGGAACGCGTTTACGCGGACATCTTTCGTCCGATGCATCTCGGCTTTCTCGCCGAGGCGTATGCCTGCATCGGAGAGCGTGAACGCGCGCGCGAATTGCTGGACGAGGCCATCGCGCGAGCCGCGAAGACGAGCGAGTGCTATTTCGAAGCCGAGTTACACCGGATGCGCGGCGAGCTTCTCCTTGCGCACGATGAGGCCGCTGCCGAGGCGAGCTTCGATCGTGCCCTGTCGATTGCGCGCCGTCAGAACGCGAAGTCGTGGGAGTTGCGCGCCGCTGTCAGTCTGGCGCGGCTGTGGCGCGATCGTGGTGACAACGATCAAGCCAAGGACCTCCTCGCGCCGATCTACAGCTGGTTCACCGAGGGTTTCGACACGCCCGATTTGTTGGTCGCCAGGGCATTGCTCGACGAGATTCGATTTGCCTAGCGACGCCATACGCGAGCCGGAACCAGCGGTCAACGCGCCTGATCCGGGTTCGCTTCAGTTACCAGCCGCGCCTGGAGACTCGGGCGCCGGAAGAGGAGCTGCTTCGCCGCGGAGAGTCGCGCGGCGGTCGGTCAGGCAGTGAAACCGTTCGGAAGAGAATTGACACACAAACGAGCACACGTGCTCGAAAAGGGCCGTTCTACCGAGGGATTCTTGGTGGCGGTGCAGGGACTTGAACCCCGGACACAGCGGATATGAGCCGCTTGCTCTAACCAACTGAGCTACACCGCCGCTCGCCGAAGGACCGGCGATGCTAGCACAGGCCCCCTCGGATCGCGCGACCGTATACTCGTTTTCGTGCCAGCGACCGACCAGTGCCTGGTCTGCGGCGAGACGTTCGGATTCAGCCTGGGGCGCTGCCCTCTCTGCCACCGCACGTTCTGCGACACCTGCGGGATGCGCCGCGGAGGTCTCGTGTTCTGCAGCGCCGGCTGCGCCCACCTGTTTTTCTTCGGCGAAGAGGACGAGGAAGACCTGCCCGAGACCGAGACGGAGGAATGAGCTCTCCCGAGCCGAGCTCGCCCGAGCCGCCGACTCCGACCCGGCCGTCTCGGCTCGGGAGATTCTTCTGGCGGGATCCCAACACCCAGTTCCTCCTCCTCGCCGCGGCCGTCGGGCTCGCGGGGGCGCTCGGGGCCGTCGCGTTCCGGGCGCTGTCGCGCGAGCTCACCCGGCTTCTCTTCGACGCCGACGACGTCGTCGCCGGGGCGGAGTCGCTCCCGCCGCTCCTCCGGATCTTTCTCCCCGCCCTCGGCGGCCTCGTCGGTGGATTCGTCGCGCGGGCGTTCGTCACGGGCACCGGACCCGGAGGGATCTCGCAGATGATCGAGGTCGTTCACCTCGGCCGCCGCTCGGTGCGGATGCGCCCGGCGCTCGGACGCGCGGCCTCGTCTCTGTCGGTGATCTCGACGGGCGGGTCGGAGGGGCGGGAGGGCGCGATCATCCAGCTCGGAGCGGCCTTCGCTTCGATGCTCGCGAGATTCGTCCGCGTCTCGCCCGAGCGCGCGCGCATCCTCGTCGCCTGCGGAATGGCGGCGGGCGTGGCCGGCGCCTACAACACGCCGATCGCCGCGACGCTCTTCGTTCTGGAAGTCGTCGTCGGCTCCTTCTCGATGACGCTCTTCGGGCCCGCCGTCGTCTCCGCGGCGATCTCGACGGTGCTCGTCCGCTCCATCCTCGGCGACGAGCCCGTCTACCAGGTCGCCGCGTTCCGACTGGAGTCGGCCCTCGAGTTCCTGCCTTTCGCGTTGATCGGGCTCGCGGCCGGCGCGGTTTCCGTCCTCTTCGTGCGGACCCTGCGCGCCTCGAAGAAGCTCGTCCTCTCGTTTCGACTGGCGCTGCCCGTTTCGATGGCGATCGGCGGGGCGATCGTGGGCGTTATCGGCATCCTCCGGCCCGAGGTCTGGGGAAACGGCTTCGACGGGACGAACCGCATTCTCCGCGGCAACCCGACGATCCCGGTGCTCGCGGAGCTCTTCGTCGGAAAGATCGCGGCGACGGCGGCGACGATCGGATCGGGCGGCGTCGGAGGGGTCTTCACGCCGAGCCTCATGGTCGGCGCCGCGCTCGGCGGCGTCGTCGCCAAGCTCGTCCAGATTACCCTGCCGATCCTCGAAGCGCCGGTGGGCGGTTACGCGCTCCTCGGGATGGGCGGACTGCTCGCCGGCGTCACTCGAGCACCGCTTCTCGCGATCATCATGATCTTCGAGCTCACCCAGAACACCGCGGTCCTCGTTCCGATGATGGCCGTCTCCGTGCTCGCCGTGCTGACGGCGCGCGCCTTCGAGAGGGAGTCTCACTACATCGAGGGGCTCCGGTCCGCCGGCATCGTCTGGGAGAAGACGCCGGAGGCGACGGCCCTCTCCTCGTTGACCGTCTCCGAAGTCATGAGGGAAGACGTCAAGCTCGTCCCGCGCTCGACCCCGCTGCCCGAGATCGTTCAGGCCTTTCTCCACTCGCGCAGCCTCTACCTCTACATCGGGGACGAGGAGGGCAGGCTCCTCGGCGTGATCGACCTCCACGACATCAAGGAGACGCTTCCCGAGCGCGACATTTCGAACCTGGTCATCGCCGAGGACCTCGTCCAGGAGATTCCCTTCGTGACCCCTTCCGAATCGCTCACGAGCGTCAACGAGAAGCTCTGGTTCCGGGACCTCGGCCAGCTCCCGGTCGTGGACTCCGCCGAGAACCGTCGTTTCCTGGGCATCGTGACCCGGCGCGACCTCCTCGGCGCCTTCGACCGCGAGGTTCTCCTCCACAACCGGCTCGTCGCGCGGGTGCGGATGTTCCGCGAGGGCGGCAGCGAAATGGATTTCTTCGAGCTCCCGGAAAAGCACCGCCTCGTCCAGGTGGACGTCCCTCCCGCCATCGAGGGCCGGACCGTCGCCGAGTCCGGCCTCCGAAACCGCTACGGGGTCTCGGTTCTCGCCGTGAAACGCCTCTCCCGCGGCGGCCTCGAGCGGCGTTTCGTTCCCGGTCCGGAAGACCGCCTGCAGCACGGCGACGTTCTCATCGTGCTCGGCACGGATGAGGCCGTCGCCCGGCTTCGAGCGGGAGCGATGTGATTTCGGGTGTGACCGGCGGCACAGGTTTTCCGGGGCGAGTTGCTATCCTTACCCGGTGACGACGAAGGAGAGCGCGAGCGAGCTCGTCGCCCTGCGCGGCAAGTGGCAGAAGCAGCGCAAGCGGCTCTACGACCGGGATACCGGCCTGCCGACTGTCGCGGCGCTCATGGAGGAGCTCGTCGCGCAGCTCCGGGAACACGGCTCCCTCTCGATCCTCTCGTTCTGTCCGGGCTCAGAGGGCCGCGTCGAAGAGGTCTGGGGCTGGAAGGCGTACGACGACCTCCTCGTAGACTTCGTGCGGCGCCTCAAGTCTTTCCAGGCGGACGGCCTCATTCCGCCCGGGGTCTTCTGCATGCCGCAGGTCGCCTCCGACGAGGTCCTGCTCGTGATCGACCCGGACGTCGCCGCCCGGGACCGGATTCCGGAGCTCGAGCAGAAGGCGGCCGAGCTCGATCTCTTCATACGCGGGTATCTCTCGGAGCGAGCCGATCTTCCGGGCCGCTTCCGATCCTTCGTCGGCTTTTCGCGGGTCCACGCCGACCCGCGACGGCGCGCCGAACGAATCGTCTACAGCGGAGTCCGCGAGGCGCGCGACCGCGTCACGCGCCAGACGATCCGGGCCGAGATCCGCGGCGCCACCGTGCTCCAGGAAGCGATCAACCGCCGCGACTTCACGCCGGTCTTCCAGCCCGTCTTCGACCTGTCGAGCGGCGTGATGATCGGAATGGAGGCGTTGACGCGTGGTCCCAAGGGCAGCGGCCTCGAGTCCGGCGAGACGCTCTTTTCGCTCGCCGAACGGACTGAGCTCCTCGGCCCGCTCGAACGCGTCTGCCGAGACCTGACGCTCTCGAAGGCGTCCCTCGACGGGGGCGGGCACAAGCTCTTCATGAACCTCTCGCCGGCCGCGGCGCAGGACCCCGAGTTCCTGGGGCCGCGGTTCCGCGACAACCTCGCTTCGTTCGGTCTCACACCCGAGTCGATCGTCCTCGAGATCACGGAGCGGACTTACGTCGTCTACGAAAGCCTCTTCCGCGAGGTCCTGTCGCGCTTCCGGGAGCAGAACTTCGGCATCGCGGTGGACGACGTCGGGACCGGCTACAGCAGCCTTGCCTCGCTCACCGACATCCAGCCGGACTACCTGAAGTTCGACCACGTGTTCGTGCGCGACCTCGACCGGCGGCAGATCAAGCAGGATCTGCTCGAGGCGCTCATGAGCTTTGCGCACAAGATGAAGACCCGCGTGATCGCGGAGGGAATCGAGACGCGCGAGGAGCTCGAAGCATTGCGCGCGCTCGGCGTCGAGTACGGACAGGGTTTCCTGCTCGCGCCGCCGATGGCGATGGAGGCGATTCCCGGCTACTATCGCGTCGCGGTCTGACTTTGTCGGGGGACAGATTGAAGTCTGTCCCCGCACGGGGGGTTAGCTCAGCGGTAGAGCGCCTGCTTTACACGCAGGATGTCGCAGGTTCGAAACCTGCACCCCCCACCAGACTAAGCAGAATCCTGCCAATCAATTAGTCCCGATCGTCCCCTCCGCGATTGCGCGTGCGGGAACCC
>DASUAD010000595.1:0-2014 GCA_035763965.1 Thermoanaerobaculia bacterium
ACGGGATCCCGAGGCGGTGCGTGACATCGCCGACAGTGCTGCCTTCAGGGATCTCGAACTCGGCGACGCCGTTCTTGCTGTGGGGAGGGAGAAATTCGGTCAGGGTGGCGAAGAGTCGGACCTCGACCCTCACCTGAACCCGCCCTGAGCGGGCTCGACCGAAGCACCCTGCGCCGCCACACGAGAAGGACCGTGCGCGCTCACCCGCAACCGATCGCCCGGGCGGATCGCGTGGCCGTTCTCGAGGTTGTTCCAGCGGACGACATTGCTGACCGACACTCCGTACAGCTTGGCGATCGAGCTCACGGTGTCGCGCGGCCGGACGGTATGAAGGTCGGCGCGCGCCGGGGCGTCGCGGTCTGGGCCGTTCAATGACACCAGGCGCTTTCGCGGGGTCATCGCCGCCAGGATGGTTTCGCGCGTCCCGGCCGGCACGCGGAGTTCCCACGTCTTGTCGGGGGGGGTGACACCCCGGATCAGGACCGGATTGAGCGAGCGCAGGGTGTGCACGGGGACGCCGGCGCTCGCGGACAGCTTCCCGAGGTCTGTACCGGGCGGGACCGTCACACGGTCGACCTCGGCCGCCGACGAGGTCGCACCCGCCGACTCGAATCCGTATTGACCGGGATCGCGCCCGATCACCACGACCGCCTGGATGGCCGGAACGAAGTCCTTGGTCTCGCGCTTCAGGTACCGCGTCCGAGCGAGCGTCCAGAAGTCCGCCGAGCCGGTCTTCCGGACCGCCCGATCGACGGTCACCGAGCCGGCGTTGTAGGCCGCCTGGGCGAGGTTCCACGAGCCGTATCGCGCGTGCAGGTCTCGCAGATAGGCCGCTGCCGCCACGGTTGACTTCTCCGGGTCGAGGCGCTCGTCGACCCAGCGATCGACGCGGAGGCCGTACAGGCGCGCGGTCGGCGACATGAACTGCCAGAGCCCCTTGGCCCCGGCCCGGGACACCGCGACCGGATTGAAGCCGCTCTCGATCATGGCCGTGTAGGCGAGCTCCTCGGGCAGTCCCTTGGACCGGAAGACCGGGCGGATCATCCGGAAATAGTGCGAGGACCGCTGGAACCACCGACCGACGACATCGCGCCGAGTGGTGGTGAAGCGATCGACGAAGAACTTCACCTCTGGGTTTATGACCACGTCGTATGGCGAAAGGCTGACGTAGACCCCGGCGTTCTGGAGCCGGGAAGACTCGGCGAATGCATAGGCCCACGGATCGTAATCCTGAGGTATCCACACAGACGCGTCGTCTGCAGACTCGGAGACCTCACGCTTGGCGTCCACCGACGGACCGGGCCGTTCAAAGTCTTCTGGGGGTGTGACGGCCAAGAACTCCAGCGAGCCAGGTTGAGGAAGGTCCGGACCTGCGCAGGCGGACCACGAGGCAGACGGCTGCAAAAGACCCAAGAAACAGGCCGTCAAAGCGACGAAACCGGGTCGAATTGCCATAGGATCAGGAAACTTAACTCGTTTGTATCACGCTGAAGTCGATTCGGTCAACGGTCGCGCCGAGCCCTGACCGGCATCTCCCCGGCACGGTAGGGCAAGTTCCCGGAGAACCAGAAACTTGAGTATCCGCCAGCTTTCCTACAGACTTAGACCCAGAATAAATGCGGGATACTGTCCGTCTTAAGCCCGTCGTCAGCTCTTTCCAATCCAAACCTGTCGTCGAGGAGTGAAAACGTGAAGAGATCTGTGGCTCTGATTGTCGCTGTGGTGTTCGGGATCGGGACCGCCGGGCCAGCCCTGGCCCAGACGACCGCCTCCCCCGCTCCGGCCCAGACTTCGCCTCCTGCACCGGGCACGACACCCGCGCCGGCGCAGAAGGGAGCCGAGAGCAAGCAGAAGTCCTCGGAAATGAAGAAGACAAAGCAGGCCCAGGGCACGGTGAAGTCGACGTCAGCCGACAGCCTGGTGGTCGCGGGCAAGGAAAAGGGCCCGGGAACGAAAGAAGTGAAGGACGCGGAATGGACCTTCGCGGTCGATTCGAAGACGGCCATCCGGAAGT
>DASUAD010000596.1:0-7836 GCA_035763965.1 Thermoanaerobaculia bacterium
GCGCTCTCGCGCGCGGCCGGTCGGGATCTGAACGGCGCCGGCGGCGTCGAGTTCGTGCGCGACGTCGAAACGCGGGTCCTCGGAAAACCCGCCGGCGTCCAGGACTACTACCCGGCCTTCGAAGGCGGGCTCCACTGCCTGTGGTTCCAGACGGGCCGAACCGTCGCGGAGCGGCGCGACGTCGATCCCGCGGTGTGGGAGCGCCACCTGACCCTCTTCGACACCGGAGCGTCGCACTCGTCCGGCATGAACAACTGGGAGGTTTTTCGGCGCCGTCTCGAAGGAGACGAAGGCGTCGCTCGCTCCCTCGACGCCATCGCCGACGCGGCGCGGCGCATGGCCTCGGCCGCCGCGGCGCTCGATTTCGGAGCGATGGGGGCGGCCCTTCGCGAGGAGTGGGCCGCGCGGCGGGAGCTCGCGCCGGTCGTCTCGTCGCCGCTGATCGAGCGGGCGATCGCGACGGCGCTCGGAGCGGGGGCCTGGGGCGGGAAGGCCTGCGGGGCCGGGGGCGGCGGGTGCGTCGTCTTCCTTTCACCCGACGACCGGACTCGAGCCGTGCGGGAAGCTCTCTCCCGGATGGGGGAAGGCGCTTTGCTCG
This sequence comes from Thermoanaerobaculia bacterium, assembly GCA_035763965.1. GTDB lineage: Bacteria > Acidobacteriota > Thermoanaerobaculia > UBA5066 > Gp7-AA6 > Gp7-AA6. The sequence continues at coordinate 599 of DASUAD010000596.1, forward strand.
CCGTCCGCGCCGAGTCGCAAGGGCTGGAGGTCGGGGGGCTGGAAATCGGGGACAGACCACGGTTTCCATGAACTGCGGGGCGCCTCAGCCGGGTGGCGGAAACCGTGGTCTGTCCCCTTTCATCCCCCTTTCATCCACTCCACGCACTTCTCGAGCTCTTCGCGCATGGCCTCCGCCGACGGCGCGTGGTACCGCCAGCCGTGTCCCGGCAGCACCCATTCGAAACGGAATTCGAGGAGCTTCTCCATCGATCGAATCTGCTCGCTCCACGAGTACCAGCACGCGTCGCGGAACGCGGTGAGCGCCCGCCGGCGCGGGGACCAGGCCAGGTGATCACCCGTGAAGAGGAACTTCTCCCGGTAGAGCAGGACCGAGTGCCCGCGGGTGTGACCGGGCACGGGAATCATGACGAGGTCCGGGGCGAGCTCGACCGGGTCGTCGCCCGAGACCTTGCGCTCGACGGCCCGCGTCGCGGCCGACACGTCGCGCTCGTGGAGGACTCGCTCGCAGCCGAAGTGTCTCGCCAGCTGCGCGTGGTCCGCGACGTCGTCACGATGAGTGAGGAAGAGGAGGGAGACGCCTCCGCGCCGCTCGATCGCCTTGAGCAGGGGATTCGCGGCCCGCGGCGAATCGACGAGGACGTTCCCTTCGGGCCGCTCGACGAGCCAGCTCCACGCGCCGAAGGAATCGGGTGACGTGTAGCCGCAGAATGAAACGTTCTCCGCCACCGGCTCGGGGAAGGCGGCGATCGCCGGGCGCGCATCGGCGCGCGAGGCGGTTCCGATCGAGCCGGTCGGGCAGGCGACGAGCGCCATGAGCGATCGCATCCGCTCGGCGTCGCTCTCCGGCTGTCGACCGACGTAGGAGAACGAAGGCCCCTCGACGAACACAGACGGCTCGATGCGGCGGCACGTGTCGCAGTCGATACAGGTCTCGTCGACGTAGAAGTCGCCGGGGGCGTTGTCCGCGAGCCGGCGGGTCAGTGAGGCCATCCGAGGTCAGACCCGATCGAGGTTCTCGATCGTCCTCTCGTTCCGGACGTTCCCGGTGTTCAACGTCGTTTTCGGCTCGAAGAGAAGGACCTGCGCCTCCTCGTCGGCGACGGGGCAGTGCTCCACGCCCTTCGGAACGATCACGAACTCGTTTTCTTCCAGGACGAGGTCGCCGTCGCGAAGGCGCATCGTGAAGCGGCCCTTGACGACGAGGAACATCTCGTCCTCGTTCTCGTGCCGGTGCCATACGAAATCGCCGCGGAACTTGACCAACTTCACGTAGGAGTCGTTCACCTCGCCCGCGATCTTCGGGCTCCAGATCTCCCGGAACCCTCCGAACTTCTCCGCCAGGTTGACCTTCCGAACGCCCATGGCTACATCCTCCCCGGTTCCGGGATTCCCAGCAGCCCGAGCAGCCGCGACATCGCGCGCCGGAAGATCTTCGCGACCGCGAGCCGGCGCGCGCGCACGACCGGATCCTTCTCGTTCACGATCGGCTGCCGGTGGTAGAAGTGATTGAACGCCTGCGCGAGCCCGAAGGCGTGTCGCGCGATCGTCGACAGCTCGAGCGAGTCCACCGCGCGCTCGGCAACCTCCGGGATCGCCGCCGCGTCGAGGGTGAGCGCCCAGAGGTCGTCGTCCCACCCCTCCCGGGGGAGCGGCTCCGTCGCGCCGGCCGCGGCGAGCCCGCGCTCCTCGAGTTTGCGGAAGATGTTGTCCGCCCGAACGAGCGAGTACTGGAGGTACGGACCCGTGTCCCCCTCGAAGTTCAAAGCCTCGTCGAAGTCGAAGGCGATCAGCTTGTTCCGGCCGAACTTCAGGAGGAAGTAACGCAGCGCCCCGACCGCGATCGCGCGCGCGTCCTCCTCGGCGGCGGCGTCGGCGCCCTCGCGTCGGGCCGCGATCTCGCGGCGGGAGCGCTCGAGCAGGAGCTCGACCAGGTCGTCGATCTTGACGCCCAGTCCTTTCCTTCCGGACATCTCGACGAATGGCTTCTTCTCGTCCTCGGGTGAGAGCCGGTACTCCTCCTCGAACTTCTCGGCGAGCTCGCGGGCCGCCTGCGGAGTGAGAGCGACCATTTCGTACGAGAAGTGCACGCTCTTCCCGGCCTCGTCCGGAAAGCCCAGCACCCGCAGACCCTCGCGGACGACCTTCTGCAGGTACGACTGCCGCACGTCGATCACGTTGATGACGGTGGTCGCCCGGCCGAACTCGGGGTGATTCGAAACGCCGCCGGAGTGCGCCGTGCGCCACAGCGGGTGCTCGCGGACCTCCCGCGCAATCTCCTCTTCGCGCACTGCCCCCGAGTTCCAGTCGGGACGGAACGGCTCGTAGTCGAAATCGGCGCCGAGCAGGCCGAACTTCCAGAGCTGGTACGCGATGTCCTTCGCGGTGTAGGTGATGGTGCCGTTGGAGCGGACGAGGATCTTGTCCGGCTCCTCCATTCCGGCGAACTCGGTGGATTCCGAGAGGCGCAGAACCCAACAGCCGGAGTGTTTTCCCTCTTCCTCGAAGACGACGGCGCCCGAACGCTTCAGGAGCTCGAACGCGCGGCTCCAGAAGTGCTTCCGCAGGATGTCGCTCTCCCGCGGAAGGAGGTCGTAAGCGATTCCGAGCCGCCCCATGGTCGCGAGGTGAGCGGAGACGATCGCCTCCGCGAGGACCTCGGCGATGCGCGCCGTCTCGTTGTCGCCGGCCTCGATCGCATGGAGGACCTCGGTGCGCCAGTTGCGCGCCTCTTCGTTCTCCTCGTAGAGCTTCGCGATGTCGGCGTACACGTCCCAGCAGAGATACGCGAGCCCGCGTGGATGAGATGCGCCGTCCGGCAGCGGCCCGCCCTTCGCGGCGCGCCGGACGTCGTCCGCGGACCGGACGCCGTTGCCGTGCTGGAGTCCGGCGACGACGTCGGCGACCTGGACGCCGGTGTCGTCCAGGTAGTTCTGGACCTCCACCCTGTGGCCCAGGAACGTGAGGGTGCGGGCGAGCACGTCGCCGAGGGCGGCGTTGCGGAGGTGACCGATGTGCGCGGCCTTGTTCGGGTTGATGTTGGTGTGCTCGACGACGATCTTGCCCGCGCGTTCCGGAGGCGCGGGCTCCTCGGCGAGCATGGACTCCACGAGCCGGCCCCGGTCGAGGAAGAAATTGAGATACCCGCCCCCTTCGACTCGCGCCTCACGGACGCCGTCGGGCAGCGTGATCGTGGTCGCGAGGTCGCCGGCGATCGCGCGCGGCGCCTTGCGCAGGGCCTTCGCGAGATCGAACGCGACGGGAGAGGCAAGGTCGCCCATCGCGAGCGCGGGGGGGCGCTCGAGGACCACGCGATCGAGCGGCGCGCCCCAGAGTCGCCCGGCCGCCTCGCGCATCGCGGTCGCGACATCGGATCGGATTCCCTCGAGCGAGAGCGCGCGATTCATGGGCGCGCAGTATAAGGAAGAGAGGCGAGCCGCGCCGCGTTACCATGAACTCCATGAACGAACCGATCGTCCGCTCGGTGTCCATCGAAACGAGCGCATCCGACGCGTTCGACGCCTTCACGCGGGTGGCGGAGCTGCTCTCCTGGTGGTGCGAGGGCGCTCTCGTCGGGCGGCGCCAAGGCGGCAACTGGGCGGTCGGGTTCACGGACGATCGCGGCGGCACGCAGGCGACCATCATGGGGAAGATCGAGACGTATGAGCCCGGCCAGAGGCTCGCGGTCCGCGACATTTCCTACGAAATGCGGAGCGAGGAGCCTCTCGAGGGACTCTGGTTCAGCCTGACGTTCGTCGAGCAGGACGGTGCCTGCCTCGTGACCGTCGAACAGGCGATTCCCGACGCGGGACCGGCCTACGAACGCTACCGCGGCGTCGCGGGGCCGCGTTGGGAGGAGAGGCTCGCGGATCTCAAGCGATATCTCGAAGGTCCGCGCCGCCGGCGCGTTCTGATCGAAGCCGGGCTGCCCGAGAACTGATTCGATCACGGCTTAGAATCGCGCCGTGGAAGTCGCGGGGAACGTCTGCGCGGTCTGCGGCGGCACCGGGTGGGTCCTCGACTCGATCGACGGCCGGAAACAGGCGCGGCCGTGCTCGTGCCGCGACGAGGCCCTTCGCCGCGAGCGGCTCGACTCCGCCGAAATCCCGGAACGCTATCGCGACTGCAACTTCGCAAACTTCGACGAGCAGACGCCGGCGCTCGCTCGCGCCAAGGAAATCGCCCGCGAGTTCGTGGACTCCTACCCGGCGGTCGATTCCGGGCTCCTGCTCGTCGGGCCCGCGGGACGCGGGAAGACGCACCTCGCGTGCGCGATCCTGTCGGAGCTCGTCACGACCAAGAGCGTCGCCGGACTCTACGCGGATTTCTCCGACCTCCTGCTGCGGATCCAGACGAGCTTCCGGCCGGACGCCGACTCCTCGAAGGAGTCGGTGCTGAATCCGTACGCGGAGGCCGAACTGCTCGTGCTCGACGAGCTCGGCGCGTCCAAGCCGCACGCCTGGGTCCTCGACGTGCTCTACAACCTCTTGAACACCCGTTACAACCGCAAGCGGATCACGATCGCCACGTCGAACTTCGAGGACGAGCCGGACTCCGCGTCCGGCGAGAGGGAAAAGCTCGAGGACCGGATCGGGTACCGCCTGCGCAGTCGCCTCTACGAGATGTGCACGCTCGTCGCGCTGCGCGGCAAGGACTACCGCAAAGAAGTCCTCGGCACACACGTCCGGTCCCGCTTTTGAGGCGCGCGCCCCTTCTCGTCGGGCCGGCGGCGGCGGTCCTGTCCCTCGCGTGGGGGCTCGGCTGCGCGAGCGGTCCGCCGGCGAAGCCGGGGGAGAAAGCTCCGCCGGCGCGTCCGGCCGCCGAACGACGCCCGGCGAAAGGGGCCCGGCCGGCGGTCGTCGTTCCGCAGATCTCCGCGCCGAGCGGTGTCGTCTATCGAGTCGGGTTGAAGAGCGACCTGCCGGAGTTCTCGTACGGATACGCCGGCGAGGCCTGGCTCGTGGTCTCGGGCGGTCGGGCGGATGTCCTGCGGGGCCCGATCGTGTTTCGCCCGGTCGCGGTCGCCACCAGCAGGGGAGGGTTTTCGGTGCAGGCCGCGGCGTTCTCGCAGGAGGAGCCCGCGCGCCGCTCTCTCGAGAAGCTCTCGACGGAACTGCAGACGGGCGGCACGGTCGCCTTCTCGGCAGAGCGCGGGGTGTATCGCGTGCTGCTCGGAAGCTTCGCGACGCGCGACCAGGCCGAGGCCCTCGTGGCGAGAATCCGCTCCGCAGGGGGAGACGCGATGGTCGTTCCGGGTGCCGCCACCGGACCGGCCCGCGACGCCGGCGCGATCGACGCTGCATCCGCGGAGGCGCCTCCCCGGAAGCTCGCGAGTCCCGTCGAGATCTTCCCTCCGGGTGAAGCGGCTCCCGGGCCTTCGGCCGTCCGAGTGGACGCCGTGACGTATCGCGGGAGCCTCTCCGTCGTGGTCAACCCGCGCGGCACCCTGAACGTCGTCAACCGGCTCGACCTCGAGGAGTACCTGTACGGCGTCGTGCCGGCCGAGATGGGGCCAAAGCGTTACGACGAGATCGAGGCGCTGAAAGCCCAGGCGGTCGCGGCGCGCACGTACGCGTACGCGCACCGCGCGCAGTTCGAGGCCGAAGGCTACGACCTCTGCGCCACTCCGAAGTGTCAGGTCTACTCGGGCCTCCCCGCCGAGGATCCGCTCACGAACGGCGCCGTGGACGCGACGCGCGGGCTCGTGATCGCGTCGGGCGGAACTTTCGCCGACGCTCTGTTCATCTCGACGTGCGGCGGCCGGACGGAAAACGTCGAGAACGTCTTCACGGGCGATGCCGCGCCTTATCTCGTGTCGGTCGAGTGCGGCGAGCTCGCGACGAGCTCGCTCGCCGGCGCGCGGACGGCCAGGGGCTCTTCCAGGCGCGGGCGCACCGGTCTCGAGTGGCGCGGCTACGTGCTCGAGCGTCATGCTCCCCGGCGGCGGGGAGGGCGCGCGGCATGGGTCGAGGTCGGGCAGCGCTGGGCGGGAATCGAGAAAAGAGCCAGACCGGCGTCTTCGCTCGAGCCGGCGTCGGTCTATCCCTCGATCCTCGCGGCATTCGACCTCCTGGCCGCGAGCAACGTCCACCTGCGGCCGCGGGAAGAGCGGTATTACGCGGAGTACCCCCCGGCGACGGGGAGGCTCACGGGCGCGGCCCGCGACGCCTACGCGTTTCTGCTGCGCTTCCGGTTCGGCGCCGGCGAGCCCCTGCCGCCGCCCGACCGTCCACTCGACGACGAGGAATACGCCGGGCTTCTCTTCTCCGGCGGGCTGCGCCTCCTCGGCATCACGGAGACGTCGGGCAGGTTCCTCTCCCGCGAGGGATCGAACCTCTGGGTCCGGACGGCCGAGGGACGCGTCGGGCTCCCGGTCGATCCGGATCTCCCCCTCGCGCGCCGCGTCGGGGATCGGTGGTTCGTCTCGTCGACGCTGGCGCTCCGTCCGGGAGACCGGCTCCGCTGGTGGAAGCGGGGGAGCGAGGTGCTCGCCCTGTGGGTCGAGCTCGATCCCGCCGGCCCCACGTACGAGCGGGAATCCTCCTGGACCGAGTGGGTGCGTCGGGCCTCCGGCCGGGAGCTCGCCCGCCGCATGTCTCAGCGGGTCGCGGGGACGGAGGTGCGAGATCTGACCGTCACGAAGCGGAGTCCTTCCGGGCGCGTGGTTGAAATGCGCGTCACGACCGACGCCGCCGAGGTCACGCTGCGCGGCTTCGACGTGCGCCAGGCCCTCGAGATGCCGGAGCTCCTCTTCACGTTCTCCCGCGCGCGGGGTCCCGATGGAGAGCTCGAGTTCGTGTTCCTCGGGCGGGGATGGGGGCACGGCGTTGGCCTCTGCCAGAACGGCGCGTACGGCATGGCGCTCGCCGGAGCGACGTACGACGCGATCCTCCGGCACTACTACACCGGAGTGGACATCGTTACCGCCGCCGGCGTGAACGCTTCCGCGGCGCCGTCGCTCCGTTAGGACCTTCGGTCCCCAGGCCGTCGCCGCGCTAGAATTTGCCGAAATGAGCGCGACGCTGACCGCCGAACAGCAGGCGATCCGCCAGGCCGCCAGGGAGTTCGCCGACGCGGAAATACGCCCGCACGTCATGGAGTGGGACGAGGCGCAGCACTTCCCGAGCGACGTGTTCGCGAAGCTCGGCGAACTCGGGTTCCTCGGAACGATCTTCCCGGAGAAGTACGGCGGCGCCGGGCTCTCGTACATGGACTACATCGGGGTCGTCGAGGAGATCG
>DASUAD010000597.1:0-2766 GCA_035763965.1 Thermoanaerobaculia bacterium
AGCGCGACGCTGACCGCCGAACAGCAGGCGATCCGCCAGGCCGCCCGGGAGTTCGCCGACGCGGAAATCCGCCCGCACGTCATGAAGTGGGACGAGGCGCAGCACTTCCCGAGCGACGTGTTCGCGAAGCTCGGCGAGCTCGGGTTCCTCGGAACGATCTTCCCGGAGAAGTACGGCGGCGCCGGGCTCTCGTACATGGACTACATCGGGGTCGTCGAGGAGATCGCCGCCGTGGACGGCTCGGTCGGGCTCTCGCTCGCCGCGCACACGTCGCTCGGGTCGAACCACATCTACCAGTTCGGGTCCGAGGCACAGAGACAGACGTACATCCCGAAGCTCGCGACCGGGGAGTGGCTCGCGGCGTGGGGCCTGACGGAGGCGGAGGCCGGGTCGGACTCCGGAGGCACGCGCTCGACCGCGGTGCGCGACGGGAACACCTGGGTGTTGAACGGCTCGAAGAACTTCACGACGAACGCGTCGGTCGGCAACGTCGCGGTCCTCATGGCGGTCACCGACCGCTCCGCGGGGCGTCACGGCATCTCCGCGTTCATCGTCGAGCTCGACAACCCCGGCATCCGCGTCGGCAAGAAGGAGAACAAGCTCGGGATGCGCGCCTCGGACACGTGCACCCTCGTGATGGAGGACTGCCGGATTCCCGAGGAGAACCTCCTCGGCTCGGAGGGGAGAGGCTTCGTCGACTCGATGAAGGTCCTCGACGGGGGCCGGATCTCGATCGCGGCGCTCGCGGTCGGGATGGCGCGCGGCGCGTGGGAGGCGTCGCTCAAGTACGCGAAGCAGCGCCGCCAGTTCGGCCGCCCGATCGCCGAGTTCGAAGCGATCCAGTTCTACCTTGCCGAGATGGCGACCGAGATCGACGCGTCGAGGCTCCTGACCGAGCGCGCCGCGCAGGCGCGCGACCGCGGCGAAGAGACCACCCGGATGTCGGCGCAGGCCAAGCTCTATGCGAGCGAGGCGGCAGTCCGGATCGCCGACCGCGCCGTCCAGATCCACGGCGGCTACGGCTACATCAAGGACTATCCGGTCGAGAAGTTCTACCGTGACGTGAAGCTCTGCACGATCGGCGAGGGGACGAGCGAGATCCAGAAGCTCGTGATCGCGAAGAGCCTGCTGACGGAAGGACCGTGATCTCGTCCCCGGCGCCGGGGACCGCCGCGCTCTCCGAAGGCGTTCTTGCCCGCGAGCCGCGCCGGATCGCGCAAGCCATCACCGCGGCCGAGTCGGGGAACGTGCCCGACCTGCTCCGCGCGATCTATCCGAGGACGGGACGCGCGCGCGTTCTCGGTCTGACGGGGCCGCCGGGAGCGGGGAAGTCCACGCTCGCGCTCAAGATTGCGCAGATCTATCGCCGCCGGGGGCGGACGGTCGGAGTCGTTGCGGTCGATCCGTCGTCTCCGTTCACCGGGGGCGCGATCCTCGGCGATCGGATCCGCATGGGAGAGATCTACACCGACCCGGGCGTCTTCATCCGGTCGATGGCCACGCGCGGCGCGATGGGCGGGCTCGCGCGGGCGACCACGGACGCCGTGGACATCCTCGACGCGGCGGGTTTCGACGTGATCCTCGTCGAGACGGTCGGCGTGGGCCAGGACGAGGTCGACATCGTCAAAACGGCCGAGACCGTGGCCGTCGTTCTCGTACCGGGCCTCGGAGACGACATCCAGGCGATCAAGGCGGGCATCCTCGAGATTGCCGACGTCTTCGTCGTCAACAAGGCGGACCGCGAAGGCGCCGACCGGACTTCGGCCGAGCTCGCGATGATGCTCGACCTCGCGCCGGCGCGTTCCTGGCGGCCCCCCATCATCCGCACGGTCGCTCCGCGCGGGGAAGGGGTGGAGGCGGTCGTCGAGGCGATGGAGTCGCACGGCGGGTGGCTCCGCGATTCTCCCGAGGGAGGACGCCGGGCGGAGCGTCGCGCCCGCGCGAGGCTGGTCGCCCTTCTCGCGGAACGTTTCCACCGGACCATCGAGTCGCGCGCGCCCGAGCCGGACGGTTTCGAGGACGCGGTCGGGCGCGTACGGAATCGCAGTGAAGACCCCTACTCGGCGGCGGGTCGGCTCTTCGAGCGGCTGGTCCGGGAGCCGGCGGTCGAGCGCGCGTGAGCGTCTTTTCCCGGCGGCTCGATCACATCGGGATCGCGGTCCACTCGATCGACGACGCGATCGGGATTTACCGCGCGCTCGGCCTCGCCGAAACCGGCCGTGAAACGGTGGAGGGCCAGGGGGTCGTCACGGCGTTCCTGCCCGTCGGCGACACGCGGCTCGAGCTCCTCGAGCCGACCGGCACCGACTCGCCGATCGCGAAGTTCCTCGCGAAGCGCGGTCCGGGGATCCACCACGTGTGTTTCGCCGTGAACGACCTGGAAAGCGCGCTGGCGGAACTGAAGTCGCACGGATATCGGCTCGTCCACGAGAGCCCGGTGCCGGGGGCGGGCGGCACGCGGGTCGCCTTTCTCCACCCCTCCGCCGGGCACGGCGTCCTGATCGAGCTCTCGGAAGGAACCCACGAGAAGTGAGAGAGGGGCAGCTCGTCCTCGTCCACCTCGTCGGCCCACGCGAGAAGTTCTGGGGAGTCCTCCTCGATACGACGCCCTCCGGAGTCACCGTGCGAGGGATCGGGCTCGATCTCTTCGAAACGTGGATGCACGAGGTTGCGAAGGGAAAAGCGCCGTCGTCTCATCCTGCGACCGTGTTCTTCCCGCTCCATCGCGTCGAGCGGATGTTTGCCGACGAGCCCGCCGGCGAGGTG
>DASUAD010000598.1:0-3517 GCA_035763965.1 Thermoanaerobaculia bacterium
AGGTTGCCGGCCATCGAGTTGACGCTGTCGGTCAGGTCCTTCCACGTGCCGGCGACCCCGCGCACGTCGGCCTGGCCGCCGAGCTTCCCTTCAGTTCCCACCTCGCGTGCGACGCGGGTGACCTCGGACGCGAAGGAGCGCAGCTGGTCGACCATCGTGTTGATCGTGTCCTTGAGCTCCAGGATCTCGCCGCGGACGTCGACCGTGATCTTCTTGGACAGATCACCGGTCGCGACGGCCGTCGTGACCTCGGCGATGTTGCGCACCTGAGCGGTCAGGTTGCCGGCCATCGAGTTGACGCTGTCGGTCAGATCCTTCCACGTGCCGGCGACGCCGCGCACCTGCGCCTGGCCGCCGAGCTTTCCCTCGGTGCCGACCTCGCGGGCGACGCGGGTGACCTCCGCCGCGAACGAGGAGAGCTGGTCGACCATCGTGTTGATCGTGTCCTTGAGCTCGAGGATCTCGCCCTTGACGTCGACGGTGATCTTCTTGGACAGATCGCCCGTCGCGACCGCCGTCGTGACCTCGGCGATGTTGCGCACCTGCGCGGTGAGGTTGCCGGCCATGAAGTTGACGCTGTCGGTCAGGTCCTTCCAGGTACCCGACACCCCCTCGACCCGCGCCTGGCCGCCGAGCTTTCCCTCGGTTCCGACCTCGCGGGCGACGCGGGTGACCTCTGAGGCGAAGGAGCGCAGCTGGTCGACCATCGTGTTGATCGTGTCCTTGAGCTCGAGGAACTCCCCCTTGACGTCGACGGTGATCTTCTTGGCGAGATCGCCGTTGGCGACCGCGGTGGTCACCGTGGCGATGTTGCGGACCTGTGCAGTGAGGTTACCCGCCATCTGGTTCACGTTCTCGGTCAGGTCCTTCCAGGTCCCCGCGACGCCCTTCACCCTCGCCTGGCCGCCGAGCTTTCCTTCGGTGCCGACCTCGCGGGCAACGCGGGTGACCTCCGACGCGAACGAGGAGAGCTGGTTGACCATCGTGTTGACCGTTCGGGCCGTGCGGAGGAACTCCCCCTGCAGCGGCCGGCCATCCACGTCGAGCGCCATCGTCTGAGAGAGGTCGCCCTTCGCGACGGCGCCGATGACCCGGGCGGTTTCGCTCGTGGGGCGCAACAGGTCCCCGATCAGCGCGTTGACCGACTGCAGTGAGGCGGCCCACGAACCGCCGGCGTCGCCGACGTGGGCCCGCTCGTGGATGCGCCCCTCCTCGCCGACGACGCGGCGCAACCTCTCCAGCTCCAGGCTCAGGCGCTGGTTCAGCGCGACGACGTGATTGAAGGCGTCGGCGATCTTTCCCCCGAGCCCGGTCCAGTCGTCCGGGAGACGAACGTCGAATGAGCCGCGCTTCAACTCGACGAGGGCGGAGAGGAGCTGCCGCCTGTCGAGCGCTTCGCCGTTCGACCCGGTCCGGTGGGTACGCGCCCCGACAGCTTTCCGGGGCCGGCGTCCATTCGCGGGACCGGCAGGGGAGGGACTCTCGGTTCTCATCGAGTCTCCTTTCCGAGCGAGGAGAAGGGACCGCCCGTCGCCTCCGACCAAAGTCGAAGACTCACCGGGGCTGGATGGCGGCCGCGCGTTTTCGTAGGCGTCATCCGCGGTGTGAAGTCGGTCGGGTGGAAGTTTGCAAGAAGCGGACCAGCCGGAGCCGGCGCGGGGGAACTCAACGGTCCACGAACGAGAGCGCGCCGCGGTAGAAGAGGAAGACACCGGCCAGCTGGATGAGGTGGTAGACCACATCCGGTCCGAATGGAGCGGGCAGCTCCGGACGGAGAGCCTCGACCGCCGCGGCCGCTGCGGACACGCCGCCCCCCGCGAGGATCCACGAGGAGCTCGCGGCCCGCCAGCTCGCGAGTGCGAATGCCTGGAGCGCCAGGACCGCCAGGAGGGTGACGGCGGTGTCCACGACGGCCGGCGTGAAGGAATCGCTCGGCAACGACCAGGCGAGAAAGAGAACGAGCTTCGCCGCGGCCGCTGCCGCGATCCATTTCGCGACACTCCGCCGGACGGATGCGAACGCGGCGCCGACGATCAGGTAGAAGTCGGCGAGACCGACGGCCGCGAGCGTCGCCTTCCAGAGGAGATCCGCGGCCGGGCCCGTCCGCTGAGAGAAGAGGGCGTGCCAGCAACCGCCCGCGGCGGCCGCAACTCCCGCCGCCGCAAGACCGGCGCTCCAGAACCCGACGGAGACTCTTCCGCGAGCCGCTCGCCGGAGAGCGATCGCCCCGGCGCCCGCCGCGACGGCGAGAGCGAAATCCGTCGCGGCGGTGAGGGTCTCAGTCTGCAGGTGTTCGACCGATTCCTATTTCGACTTCTTCTCCGTCCCGGCGGCCGGCGCCTTCTCCTGCATCTTCTGCGTCATCGCCTTCATGTATTTCGCCATGTCGTCGCTGGTGACTTCGAAGGTCGTGAACATGTAGTTGCTGTTCGACCAGTCCCACTTCTGTCCCGCGTCGTTGTAGGTCTGGCGTGTCGTGCGACCCTGCATGTATTCCTTGCGGAACGGATCGGCGCCGGTCGAGTTGACGATCTTCGACGGACCCCCGAGTCCTCCATCCACGAGGTGCCCGGAGAAGCTCCCGTATGGACCGAGCGTGACGATGTGCTCCTTGCCGTCGACGCGGCGCGTGATCGGGATGTAGCGGACCTTCGTCCGCTCGGGGGGCGCGAACTGTGGGTTCGACGCACGGGCGATCTCCTCGAGCGCCTTCCGCTGATCCGGATTCGCCTTTTCGTCGATGTAAACGTAAGCGAAGTTCCAGTTGCCCATCGAGTCCATCATCGTCGTGTTGTCCGGGTTCTGACCAACGAAGGCGACGGCGAGGCCGTCCAGCGGCACGGTGCCATACGTCCCCTTGTCGATGAAAAGGGCGAATCCGCCGCTGCAGTTCATCCTCGTCGGTTTCGAACCGAACCAGCACGGACACGCGGCATCGCACGAGCATGCCTCCTCGAGCTCTCCCGAGACTTTCCACGCCGTCGGCTTTTCGTCGCCGGCGCGCGACCCGGCAGTCAGGAGAACGAGGAGAAGTGACCAGACGGTGAATCGGACACGCATGTCAGAACCTCCTTGAACGCGTGCGGAATGTTAGCGCCCCGTCCGGGCATCGGACCACCGGGGTTTCGGACCCGGCAGGTATGCCCCTTGCTCCGGACAGGTGACGGAGGCCCACATGGATAAGAAGACGAGAGCGGAAGGAACCGTCCACCTCGACGGCGGACGTCTGCACGACTCGGAGGACGTGACTCGCCGGGGGATGAGCTCCGACGCGGAGGCCGCCGACGAGGCCGAGACGATGGCCTCCACCGGAGACAGCGAGAACGCGTTCCAGGAGGTCGCTGCCGGGACGGCGACGGGGTGGGGCATCGATCGCCGGGAGTCGGCCGGTACGGGCGGACTCGCTGCGGGGGAGGATCTCGACGAGGTCGCGGAAGGCGACTACTGGCGTCAGAACTTCCGCCGGCGTCCGTACTACGAGCCCGGCACGCCCTACGAGCACTACGAACCGGGCTAC
>DASUAD010000599.1:0-8020 GCA_035763965.1 Thermoanaerobaculia bacterium
CGGCGAATTCCTTCTCGCGGCCGACGAACGCGGAGGCGGACGGTCGCTGGAGGGTGCGGCTCGCCGTGGCGATGACGGACATCGCGAACTCGTCGCTGTGCAGGCTCGACCGGTGGCGCCGAAGGGCGTCGGCGAGGTGTCCCGCCTTCTGGGGGCGGCGCCCCGGGTCCTTTTCCAGACACTGGAGCACGATGTCCTGCAGCTCTTCGCGGATCTCCGCCCCGAGCGCGCGCGGAGGCTGAGGAATCTCGTGCACGATCCGGTAGAGGACCGACTGCACTTCCCCCGTGAACGGCGGCTCGCCGGTGAGGCACTCGTACATCACCGTGCCGAGCGAATAGATGTCGGAGCGCCCGTCGAAGGCGTGCGCGGTGACCTGCTCGGGGGAGAGGTAGTTGACCGTTCCGACGAGCGTACCGGTCTTCGTCAGCCGGTTCTCGGTCGCCGCGTGCGCCAGGCCGAAGTCCATGACCCGGATCCGCGGGGTTCCTCCCTCCTCGCGCGCGACCATGATGTTTTCCGGCTTGATGTCGCGGTGCACGACGCCTCGCGAGTGGCTGTACTCGAGCGCGTCGGCGACCTGGATCGCGATGTTCAGGACTTCGCCGAGGCGCAGTGATCCGTCGTAGAGCAGCCGCCGGAGGTTCGTGCCCTCGACGAGCGGCATGACGAAAAAGAGCGAGCCGTCGTGCCGACCCACGTCGTAAATCGGCACGATGCCGGGGTGGTCCATCTGTGCGACGATCTGCGCCTCGCGCTGAAAGCGTTCCTCGATGTCGGGGGTCAGCTCGGAGGTCGCGAGAAGCTTGACCGCGACCTCGCGGTTCAGCATCGGGTCGCGCGCCCGGTAGACAACGCCCATTCCGCCGCGGCCGAGCTCGGCCGCGACCTCGTAGCGATTCGCGAGGCGCGTTATGAGCATTCGTTTTGTTTCGATGCAGTCCGAGCTTGGAGGACGATGAGAGTATCAGCTTTGCCCGCGACAGTCGGCGGAGATTCGAATGACGGCGTGCGGATGAATCGCGCAGGAAGATCCGGGGCTCGAGTTCGACCGAAGTCGAATCCGACATCTCACCATTCAGGCCTCCGGGGCGGCGCTTTGACCGTCGCCATCGCCTGGACGGAAGTTTGCGCCGCCCGCAGGTGCAGAAGTCTCACCTGGATCCCGATCGGCGAGGGAGTCACTGGAAGTATCCGCTGACGCGCCAATCCTGCTCTCCCGGGAGGTTAGCATGAGGTCGCGATGCTCCCGATCCTGCTGGTGATCGCGATCGGCCTGGTACTCGGGCCTCCCCCCGCCGCGTCCTTCGATCTCATCTTCGCGGGGGGACGCGTCGTCGATGGAACGGGCGCTCCCTGGCTCCGCGCCGACGTGGGGATCGCGGGCGATCGCATCGCTGCGGTCGGGGACCTCTCGCGCGCCGCCGCGAAGCGCCGCATCGACGCCACCCGTCTCGTCGTGGCGCCGGGCTTCATCGACATGCTCGGCCAGTCGGAATACAACGTGCTCGTCGACAACCGCGCGGCGAGCAAGATCACCCAGGGCATCACGACCGAGATCACGGGCGAGGGCAGCTCCATTGCGCCGCTGAACGCGCGGATGATCGCGGACCGGAAGGAAACCTGGAGTCGCTACGGCGTCACGCCCGACTGGACGACGCTCGCCGGCTACCGGAAGGCGTTCGCGCGCGCGCGTCCCGCGATCAATCTCGGGACTTTTGTGGGCGCCGGCGGCGTGCGGGACCTCGTCGTCGGAAAGGACGACCGTCCGGCGACGCCGTCGGAGCTCGCGGCAATGGAGGCGGCGGTCGCGCAGGCGATGGAGGACGGGGCGTTCGGGCTCTCCACTTCACTCGCGTACGTCCCCGATCGCTTCGCTTCGACCGAGGAAATCGTCGCGCTCGCGAAAGTCGCCGCGCGCTACGGAGGCACCTACATCACCCATCAGCGCGACGAGGGGGATGGGATCGACGCGAGCCTGGACGAGGTGTTCCGGATCGCGCGCGAGGCGCGGATCCCCGCGCAGATCTACCACCTGAAAACGGCCGGCAAACGAAACTGGGGGAGGATGCCCGAGGTGCTGAGGCGGATCGAGCGAGCCCGCGCCGAGGGGCTCGACGTCTCGGCGAACCAGTACCCGTGGGCGGCGAGCTCCAACAACCTCGACGCCAGCTTGCCGCTCTGGGTGCGCGAGGGCGGGCGGGAGAAGCTCCTCGCCCGTCTGTCAGACCCGGCGATCCGGACGCGACTCCGCCCCGACTTCGTCAGAGAGAACCCGGACTGGAGCGATCAGCCCGGATCGCGCATCCTCGTCACACGGGTCCTGAATCCCGCGCTGAAGGGATACGAGGGAAAGACGATCGCGGAGATCGCCCGCTCGGAGAACAAAGACGCTCTGGACGCCCTGATGGACCTCGTGCTCGCGGATCACGCGAACGTCGGGCGCGTGACGTTCTCGATGAGCGAGGAGGACGTCCGGACGGCGCTCGCTCACCCGCTCGTCTCGATGGGGACCGACTCCGGAGCGAAGGCCGAGGACGGAATCTACTCGGAGGAGAAGTCCCATCCGCGCGCCTGGGGTTCGACCGCGCGGATCCTCGGCCACTACGTGCGCGACGAGAAAGTCCTCACGCTCGAGGAAGCGGTCCGGAAAATGACGTCCCTGCCGGCCTCACGGATGGGCCTCGCCGACCGCGGCATCGTCAGACCCGGGATGGCCGCGGACGTCGTCGCGTTCGACCCGGCGACGGTGCGCGAACGCTCGACGTACGCGGATCCGCTCCATTACAGCGAGGGCATTCCGTTCGTGTGCGTGAACGGCGAGCTCGTCGTGGACGGCGGCCGGATCACCGGCGCGCGTCCGGGCCGTCCCCTGATGGGCCCGGGCTACCGGAGAGAAGCGGGAGGAAAACGATGAGCTCGTCGGCCGAGGGCCGGGTCGTCGTCCGCGGAGCCGCGGCGGGCTTCGCCCAGGAGATCGTCGCCGGAGCGCACCGGCTCGCCTCCGACGAGCCGCTCGCGGTCGGTGGAACCGACACCGGCCCGACGCCGTACGACCTCCTGCTGGCGGCGCTCGGAAGCTGCACGTCGATGACGGCCGGCGTCTATGCCCGCCGCAAGGGATGGCCGCTCGAGTCCGTGACGGTTCGGCTCACCCACTCCCGCATTCATGCGGCCGACTGCGAGAATTGCGAGACGAAGGAGGTCCGGCTCGAGCGGATCGACGTCGTGATCGAGCTCACAGGCCCGCTCACGGAACAGCAGAGGGCCCGGCTGCTGGAGATTACGGAGCGCTGTCCGGTCCAGCGGACGCTCGAGTCCAGAATCGAGATCCGATCCCGGTTGGCCGCGTCGTCCTGATTCGATAGGCTTCTCCCGAACGGAGGTCGGTTATGGCTTTGAGAATCAACAGTGAGGCTCCCAACTTCACCGCGGACAGCACGCAGGGCCGGATCAATTTCCACGATTGGATCGGCGACGGGTGGGCGATCCTCTTCTCGCACCCGAAGGACTTCACGCCGGTCTGTACGACCGAGCTCGGTTACATGGCGGGCCTGAAGCCCGAATTCGACAAACGCAACTGCAAGATCCTCGGGCTCTCCGTGGACCCGGTGGATTCTCACCAGAAGTGGTCCCGGGACATCGAGGAGACCCAGGGACACCCCGTCACCTATCCGATGGTCGGAGACCCGGAGCTCAAGGTGGCGAAGGCGTACGACATGCTTCCGGAGGACGCGGGCTCGACCTCCCAGGGCCGGACGCCCGCCGACAACGCGACCGTGCGCTCGGTGTTCGTCATCGGACCGGACAAGAAGATCAAGGCGATGTTGACCTATCCGATGAGCACGGGTCGCAACTTCGACGAAGTGCTGCGGCTTCTGGATTCCTGCCAGCTCACGGCGAAACACAAGGTCTCGACGCCGGTGAACTGGAGGCGCGGGGACGACGTCATCATCTCGGGCAACGTCACGGACGACGAGGCGAAGAAGCAGTACCCGGCCGGCTGGAAGTCGCCGAAGCCCTACATCCGGATCGTCCCGCAGCCGCAGTAATCGGCGCAGTGCCCGCGCGGGCGCACGATGACCGGGGAAAGTGCGTGCACGACGCTGCCCGCGCGGCCGTTCTTTTTCTGTCCGCCGTGCTCGCCGGTTGCTCCATGCGTTCGGCGCCGCCGCTCGCGGCGACCGCCCGAACCGCGATCGAGCCGCTCCGCCCCTGGACGTTCGACGCGGGTGGCTGAGTCTTCTCGACTCCCGCGGTCGCGGGAGACCTCGTCTTCGTCGGATCGTGCAATGGTTACTTCCGGGCGCTCGATCGCCGAAGCGGTGCTCTCGTCTGGCAGCACGACACGCGCGAGGAAGGCGGCCCGTTCGAGTTCCACGGCGATCCGCTGATCACCGGCTCTCTCGTGGTCGTGGGCAGCGACCTGCGTCAGCCGGGCGCCGTCGCGTACGTCTACGCCTTCGAGCGGGAAACGGGCGCCGTCCGCTGGCGCGCTCCGGTCGGATCGGGGGCGGCAACCGATCTGTCGCTGTCAGGATCATCGCTCTACGCGGTGACCCTCGCCGACGAAATACTCGCGCTCGACGTCGAGACGGGTCGGCGCTTGTGGACCTTCTCGACGGGAGCCACGAACGAAGGTTTCCTTTTGACGGCTTCGCCGGCTGTCGCCTCGAGACGAGTCTTCTTCGGCGGGCTCGACGGGATCCTGTACGCGCTCGAGGCGGCGTCGGGCAGGCTGATCTGGAAGAAGCCGCTCGGCGGCCGGATCTCGGCGGGGGTGGCCGTAGGCGACGGATCCATTTACGCCGGGACCTCGGGGAGTCGCCTTTATCGCGTCCTCCCGGAGACTGGCGAGATCGGGGCGAGCATCGAAACCGAGGGCTCACCGAACGGCCGTCTCGCGGTGGCGGGCGGCTGCGTTCTCTCGTTTCTCGGGAATCGCGAACTTGCCTGCTTCACCCCGGCGCTCGATCGGGCGCTATGGACCCGGACGGGGGCGCACCCGTGGAGCTCCTCGCGCCCCTACGTCGCGCGGGGGGTCGCTCTGGCGGGAAACGAAGAGGGCGAGCTCGTCGCCCTGCGGTTGATCGACGGTGAGGCGGTCTGGTCAGAGATGGTCGGCGGCACGATCCGCGGTGTCGGACTGACCGAGGAAGGTCTTTACGTCGGTACTCTCAAGGGGGAGGTCCATGCGCGTCCCTGGCCGCGCGCCGAAGCGCCAGCTTTACGGCAGCCGTGAAATGACCAGTCGAAAAAGGGGGACGCCGATCACCACGCGAAGGTGGACGAGCGTGGGGATCACGTCATGGGCTTCGACCACGAGAAGACGACCCATCACTGGCAGGGCGGGGTCGAGTTCTGCTGCGCCAGGGCGGCGGCCGCTCCGAAGAGGAGCGTCAGCGCGAAATGCCGAATTGCCTTCTTCATCTCTCCTTTTTCTTCCGGCGCCATTGTCCCAGGGTCACCGCGCCGCGGCCGACGGCAGCCGGCTCTTCGCGATCTTGACGAGCACGGTGTAGTTCGGGTCCACGATCTGGACGATCGGGGCCTGCGCGGCCTGCGAGACGAACTGGTATGCGTCCATCTCGGAGACGCCGGTCTTCTCGTGCACCCACCGGACCATGTCCTTGAACGCGACCCGCGCGGCGTCCTCGAGCGGGCGGCCGGCTCCGACCGACATCATCCAGCTCTCGTTCTCGATCCGCGGCCACGGCGTTTCGCGCCCCTTGATGAGGTCGACGGTGAGCTCGACGTTCATCGCGCCTTCGACCGCGGTGCCGATGATCTCGCCGTCCCCCATGCCGAGGTGGCCGTCACCGAACGAGAGCAGGCCGCCCGGCACCCGGACTCCGAGGTACACCGTGTTGCCGGGGCGGACCTCGGGGCAATCCATGTTGCCGCCGAAAGAGTCGGGCACGATCGTCGGCCGCGCCTCGCCGTGCGCCGGCGAGACGCCGAGACACCCGAGGAACGGCGCAAGCGGCACTTCCCATGCGAACCTGCCGTCCTTCGACTTCGTGCGGAGGACCTTTTTCGCGCGGTCCACTTCGTAGAACCAGACCGTCTCCGGCAGGTCGGCGTGCAGCAGCGCGGTCCGGTCGGTGGCGTTCAACGCGCCGAACCCGGGAAACGACGAGGAGATGCCGTGGTCGCGCGCGGGCTCGAGCTTTTCGATCCGGATCGCGAGCGTGTCGCCCGGCTCCGCGCCTTCCACGTAAAACGGGCCCGTCTGCGGATTGTCGTGACCGGGGAGCTGGACCTTCGTCGGGAGTTGATCCGGCTTCGTGACGGCGCCGTCGTAGCAGTCCTCCGTCCAGGAAACGATTCGCGTGCCCGGTTTGATCCGTGCCACGGGCGCGACGCCGCCGAACGTGTACTTCAGCTCCTCGTGCTTCGGAACGTAACGCAGCACGGGTTGCTCGGCCGAAGCGACCGCCGCTGCGA
This sequence comes from Thermoanaerobaculia bacterium, assembly GCA_035763965.1. GTDB lineage: Bacteria > Acidobacteriota > Thermoanaerobaculia > UBA5066 > Gp7-AA6 > Gp7-AA6. The sequence continues at coordinate 6,448 of DASUAD010000599.1, forward strand.
GACCGACCGCGAGAACCGTCGCGGCCCTCCTCATTGACCCGACACCAGCGGCAGCTCGATGAAGCTCGCATGGTCCGGAGAGTGGTACACGCGCTGCACGGCCTTTCGATAGTCGCCCGGCTTCGCCCACATGATGTTCGGCACGAACGTCTGCGGGTTGCGGTCGTAGAGCGGGAACCAGCTCGACTGGACCTGCACCATGATCCGGTGGCCCGGCAGGAAGACGTGGTTCGCCGTCGGGAGCTCCCACCGGTACAGCAACGGCTGGCCCGCCTCAATCGCCTTCGGTGTCTCGAAGCTCTCGCGGTACCGGCCTCGGAAGATGTCGGCGGAAACCATGAGCTGATAGCCGCCCATCGTCGGATCTGCGGCGACCTGGTCGGGATAGACGTCGATCAGCTTGACGACCCAGTCCGAGTCGGTGCCGCTCGTGGACGCGATCAGGTTGGCGACGGGCTGGCCGCTGATCTTGACCGGCTCTCTCAGGACATCCGAAATGAAGGAGACGACGTCGGTCCGGCCCGACGCCTCGCGCTGGTCCGACACGAGCCACTGCCGCCAGGCCCTGTTGCCCTCGTACCAGCCCGGCGGTACGGGACGCGAGATGAACGGCACGGGCTTCGCGGGGTCCGAGACGTATTCCTCGTACTCCGCGCTTCCGGCTGCGGGTTTGGAGAAGCTCGTTTTCGACCCGGCGACGAGATAGAGCGGCGTCGCCCTGACCGTGCAGCCGGACGTGCAGCCCGACGGCCACGAGGAGAGCCGCCGCCACGTGTTCGTCCCGGTCTCGAACGCCGTGACCGGCGCGACGTCGGCCCTCGGCGCGCCGTCTTTCAGGTACCGGTCGAGGAAGGGACGCAGGATCTCGCGGCGGAAGTGGAGGCCCGTGTCACTCCCGAACTTCACCGCGCCGAGCGAGCTTGCTTCCCGGATCTCCTGTCCGTGGTGCCACGGCCCGAGAACGAGGAACACCTTGTCGTTGCCGGTGTCCTTCGGCTCGATCGCCTTGTAGACGGCGATGTCGCCGTAGATGTCCTCCTGGTCCCACAGGCTGTGAACGAGCATCACGGGGACTTTCAGAGGCTCTTTGGCGAGCAGCTTGTCCGCCGCCTGCTGCTGCCAGAACGCGTCGTAGCTCGGATGCTCGAGGAGCTTCCTCCAGAACCCAACCTGCTCGAGGCCGTGACGCCGGCCGAGCTCGCCGGCCGAGCCCGCCTGGAAGAACTCTTCGAAGTCGTCGAAGTGCCCGGACCACCACTTGATCTGGTTCTTCCGGTCCGCCTCTTGGTCGTGGATGTAAGCCGCGCCGAGCTGTCGGAACGCACCGTTGTGAAACCAGTCGTCGCCCATCCAGCCGTCGACCATCGGGTTCATCGGCACGGAGACCTTGAGGGCCGGGTGAGGATCGAAGAGCGCCATCAGGGGAAGGAACCCGTCGTAGGAGATCCCGAGGATGCCGACCTTGCCGTTGCTTTCCGGAACGTTCTTCACGAGCCAGTCGATCGTGTCGTACGTGTCGGTCGCGTGGTCCACGGGCGTCGGATTGAGAGGCCCGCGCAGGGGACGGTTCATG
>DASUAD010000600.1:0-10790 GCA_035763965.1 Thermoanaerobaculia bacterium
TCCCTTTCGCCGGCGCTTCAGGTCGGCGAGGCGGCGATAGGTCTCGGCGACGTTCGGAAAATTCCCCGGGGCGCCGCGGATCTCGTCGTGCCGACTGCCCAGATGGTCGAGCGAGAGCCCCACGGTGAAGGTCTGCCGCTCGTCCTTCCGCGACTCGAGCGCGCGCGCCACCGTCGCCTCCACCTGTTCCGGAAGGAGCGAATTCGTCGGCATCGTGACGTTCGCGGCGTCGTGCCGGCGATACAGGATCTTCGTGACGTCGGGCAGGTCGCGGTTCAACGTCGGCTCGCCCCCCGTCAGGACGACGCTGTAGAGCGACGGCAGATCGGCGAGCGCCCGCGAGTAGTCGGAGACCGTCATCTCGAGGTGACGGTTGACGTTCAAGTGGTCCCAGTAGAAGCACGTCACGCACTTCGAGTTGCAGAGATTCGTCATCCCGAGAATGAGGTAGCGCGGGAGCGTCCGGCGCCCGCGCAGCCACTGGGTCGCGAGACCGAGCTCGTTCATCGCACGGCGACCGCGATGAGGCCGCGGGCGATGCCGGTCAGCAGTCCCGCGAAATACGTCAGGTGGTGGAGCGCGAATGCGAACGGCACGGCCGGGAACAGGGCGGGATCGTCACGCCAGATCGGAAACGACAGCGTCCACGTGACCGCCGCGTAGAGGAGCGCGGCGGGAACGAGAAACGGCAGGCCGAATGCCGCCACGCCGGCGGTCGCCGCGAAACCGGCGGAGAGAAACGCCGCAATGCGCCCGCGCGGGTGGAGGCCGGGGCGAAGGACGAGGAGTCTTCCCGTCTTCACCCGATAGCGCCAGCGCTGGACGATGTAGGCGGTCGGAAAAGGGCGGCGGCGGTGGCGCACGCGTACGTCCGGGTCGAGGACCACGGCGAATCCGCGCTCGAGCGCCCGACGGACGAAGTCGGTGTCCTCCCCCATGTAGCCGAGCGACTCGTCGAAGCCCCCGAGCGAGTCGAAGGCCTCGCGCCGGACGAAGAGATTGCACAGCGCCACGTCGTGCGGCGAAGCGACCGAACCGCGGCGTGGTTGCCGTTCATGAGCCGGAACGCCGCTTCCGATGAACGGCGTCGCGAGCAGAAGATCCGAGATCCTCTCCCGGTAGGGAGCTCCCGCCGGCCCGAGGTCCGGGCCGCCCACGATCGCCGCCGTCTCGACGCTGCGCGCGCCCGCCTCGAGCCAGCCGGCTTCCGCCTCGGCATCGTCGTCGAGAAACGCGAGGACGGCTCCGCGCGACCGCCGTGCGGCGACGTTGCGACGCAGGGCGGGGTTGCGCGACTCCGCCGGCACCCACTCGACGGGGAACGAAAAAGCAGTTCGCGATGCCGGAGCGGTCGCGGAGGCCACGACGACCTCGAACGCGGGAGCGCGCGACTGTCGCGTGAGAGACGCCAGGCACTGGGAAAGCGCGCCGTTCACGCGATCGGAGGCGATCACGACCGACACGAGCGGAGTCACTGCAGCATCTTAGACCGGCACGACCCCCGGGTCGGGTGCCGAGCCGAGCCGGACGAACGCCCGCCGCAGCCGCTCGTGCCGCTGCAGTCGGCGCAGGTAGGGAATCTCCTCGCGGCCCGCTTTCGCCCACGCGATCCCGACGAGGGCGGCCTTGTCTTCGCGCGGCCAACGCGCGAGGTCCGGGATCAGATCGAGCACGAGCGCGAAATTCTCGAAGGCGCTCCGTTCGGCCGGCCGCCTGCGGGACAGCCGCGCGCCGAGAATCCGCGCGACCCGCGCACCCGCTTCCCGGCGCGCTCGCGCGGCGTCCCCCGCGTACCGCGTCGCCATCCGGCGCTGGACGGCGAGTCCGAGGTTCCGAATGTGGAAGCGGTCCCAGTCTCCCGCGCACCGCGCGTCGATCTCGTAGAGCACGTTGCCCGTAACGAGCCGCCGGAGGGTTCGCGGCGACGAGCGGTAAGAGGCGTCCGACGCCATCCGTCCTTCCTCCGAGGCGAGAAGCTTCCCCACCCGCGGCGAAGTCGGCCGGAAGCCGAGCTTGCGGTAGAACCAGAAGGCGCCCGACTCGATCGCCTCCGCGTTCTCGTGGCCGAGCTGATAGGGATCGATCGAGAAAGAGCTCACGCCGTAGACCTGGTTCAAGAGCCGCAGCACGCGGCCGAAGATCCAGGCGGACTCCCCCTCGCGGAAGGTGTAATAGATGTTGAAGCCGATCTCGATCCGCTCGAAGAACGCGAGCCCCTCGATGTAGCCGACCGGCACGCCGTTCTTCACGATGAAACCGGCGAACCCGGCTCGCAGGGGAAGCCGCCGGTCCCGCTCGAGTCCCATGAGGAAGATCTCGACTCCGCGCCCGATGCGCGCCGACCGGACCGACGCCGGATCGGCATATGTGAACCCGTAATACTCCCGGTAGCGCAGCACGGTCGCACCGCGCGTGAGGTCGACCACGCGTTCCCCCTGCGCTCTCGAGAGCTTCCGCACCGCGAGCGGGGGCGCCGCAGCCATATCCGCGAGCGAGACGTCGCGCCGCGCGACGAGAGGCCGGCGGTGAAAAAAAAGCTCGGGCGCCCGCCACCTCATTCGGCTTCGAGTCGCCCGGCCGTTTCCGAGCTCCCAGACGATGGGAACGCGGAGCGCCTCGTAGCGCTCGGCGCGGTCGGTCCCGGGAAGCAGAAGTGCAGCGACGCGCTCGAGCAGCCACGCAAGAGAACGCCGGCCGCCGGCCTGCGCCGCGCGCAGCCAGGCGCCGTACGGAACGTTCGCGTCTTCCGCAGCCTCCTCCTCGAGGAGGGGCAGGAAGCGCGGGAGGAACCCACGCAGTCGATCGGGGTCTTCCTGGCTTTCCCAGTCGAGGCGGATGCGACCGGGGAAGTTGCCTGCGAGCCACCGCACGACGTCGAACGAGTAGTCCGTCGTGATCGATGTCCCAGCGATTCCCGACACCTCCGGCCGGTCGAACGGTTCGACGTCGCCCCCCGCCGCTTCGAACTTCGCGACGTGCTCCCCGAACCGGGAGAGGGCGGCTTCCGCGGCTTCGAGCGTCGCCCGGTCGTGCGGGTAGGCGCGCAGGAAAAGGAGTGCCTCGTGAAGGCGAATGAGATCCCGTGCTTCGGAGAAGTGGAGCCCGGTGGTACGCCGGACGAGACGCGCCGTCTCGCCGCCGTCGGGGCGCTTCCGAATCGTTTTCTCGAGACGATCGAGATATCGACGGGTCTTTTCGCTCACCGGCCGGCGCCCAGGACCCGTTCGACCGCCGAGAGGCTCGGCTCGATCTCGATCGGGGGGTTGGCGCGCGGCGGGCGCGGCTCCGCGTCACGGTGGTAGTCGAGGAGCAGGCCCGGGTCCTTCAGGATGTGGCCGGTCAGAATCGCGACGACCCGCTCGCCGGCGCGGATCACCCCCTGGGCGGCGAGCTTCCTCGCCCCCGCCACGCTCGCGGCGCTCGCCGGTTCGCAGCCGACGCCGGACCCGTCCACGACCGCCTTCGCCTCGAGGATCTCGTCGTCGGTCACGTCGGTGACGACCCCGTTCGTCGAACGGATCGCGGAAACGGCGCGATCGAACGACGCGGGATCTCCGATCCGGATCGCCGTGGCGACCGTCTCGGCTTTCATCCGATGACGCCGGGAGAAGCCTTCTCGAAAACTCTTCGCAAAGGGGGACGCGCCCTCGGCCTGGACCGCCGCGAGCCGCGGCAGGCGCCGGATCAAACCGAGCTCGCGGGACTCGCCGAGCGCCTTCCCGAACGCCGAGGTGTTCCCGAGGTTGCCCGCCGGAAGCACGATCCAGTCGGGAGGCTCCCAGCCGAGTTGCTCGAGCATTTCGAACACGATCGCCTTCTGACCCTCGATCCGGAACGGGTTGACCGAGTTCAGGAGATACACGTTCAGCTTCTCGCTCGCTTCGCGGACGAGCGCGAAGCACGCGTCGAAGTCGCCCCGGACGAGGAGCGTCCGTGCGCCGTAGGCCAGCGTCTGGGCGAGTTTGCCGACGGCGACCTGTCCGGCGGGCACGAAGACGAGCACAGGAAGCCCGGCCAGCGCCCCGTACGCCGCGAGCGACGCCGAGGTGTTTCCGGTCGAGGCGCACGCGACCGCGCGCGCGCCCAGCCGTCGCGCGACGGTCACTCCGACCGTCATGCCCCGGTCCTTGAAGGAGCCGGTGGGGTTCTGTCCCTCGTGCTTCATGGAGAGGCCGTCGATCCCGGCCCACCGGGACACCGCGTCGCGGGTCACGAGCGGTGTGTTTCCTTCCGGATGCGTGACGACGTCCGATCCGGCGTCGGGGAGGACGATCTCCCGATACCTCCAGACTCCCGAGGCGTCCAGTCCCTCGACGGCTCCCCGGCGGGAGGCGAAGAGCCCGGCAAGTCCGGCGCCGCGAAGCTCCGGCGGCCTGTATCTCGCCTCGAGAAGCCCGGCGCACGCGGGACACTCGCTCTTCGCGAACGTGAAGGAGAGCTCCGTCACGCACCGCGGACAGACCTGCCAGCTCGAGCGATCGGCGGCCAGGATGTCAGTCCTCGACGTCGATGACGCGGGCGCCGCCCGCGTCGATTGCCCCGACCCTGGGGTCCGCTGTGACTCCCGCCAACCGGTAAGCCGCGACCATCGCCTTCCCGATCCGGCGCGCGGTCTCGTCGCCGACCGCGAAGGCGAACGAAGCCGGCCCGCTGCCCGAGATGGAGCAGCCGAGCGCGCCGGCCTCCAGAGCCGCACGCTTCGCCTCCACGAAGCCGGGGAGGAGCGGGGCCCGGGCCGGCTCGGCGATTCGATCTTCGATCGAACGGCGCAGGAGGTCGAAGTCGCGAATCGCGAGCGCGGAAACCAGGGCGCCGACGGACGCCGCCTGCGCGAGGGCGATCGGAAGCGGGACCGAGCGGGGAAGATGCTTTCGCGCCTCCTCGGTGCGCAGGCTCTGCTGCGGCGCGACGATGACGACCCGGAGCTCCTCGGGGAAAGAGAGCCGGACGACGTCGACGGGATCGGCAGTGCGGATCAGGACCACTCCCCCGAAGAGAGCGGCGGCCACGTTGTCGGCATGCCGCCCGGACACGGCCGCTTCGGCGTCGAGGCAGGGCTCCAGCAGGTTCTCCCGCGTGAGAGGGGAACCGAGGAGCTCGTTCACGGCGACCGCGGCAGCGACGGCCGAGGCGGCGCTGCCTCCCTGTCCTCCCGAGAGTGGAAGGCCCTTCGCGATCTCGAGGGTCAGCCCGAAAGACTCCGCCGAAGCCAGCGAGCGCACCCGCGCGGCGGCGATGCCCGCAGTGTTTTTTTCCGGCTCGCCCGGAATCTCCGGATGCCCGGAGGAACGGATCCGGATTTCCCTGTTCGTAGAGCGTTCCGCTGTGACCGTGTCGCCGGCGCCCGCGACCGCGAGGCCGAGGATGTCGAGCCCCGGCCCGAGGTTCGCGACCGTGCCCGGCGCGAACGCGCGAACGCGTCTCATCCGCCGGCGAGCTCCGCGACGTCGTTGAAGATTCCCGCGGCGGTGACCGCGAGTCCCGCGCCGGGACCCTGGATCACGAGCGGATTGGAGCGGTAACGGACGGTCGTGAAGGCGACCTGGTTGTCGGACCCCCGGAGGCCGGCGAACGGGCTCTCCGAACCGACCTCACGAAGGCCGACCCGGATCCTTCGCCGCGTCACCGATGCGACGTATCGCAGAGCCCGGCGGCGGGCGCGCGCGCGGGCGAGCCGCTCCTCCCACTCGGAATCGAACTCTTCGAGCCGTTCGAGAAACCGCCGGAGCGGGAGCCTTCCGGCTGCGGCGGGAACGAGGGACTCGACGACGACTTCCTCCGGCTCGCCCCCGAAACCGAGCAGCCTGCCCAGGATGAGCGCCTTGCGAGCGACGTCGGCTCCCGAGAGGTCCTCTCGGGGATCGGGCTCCGTGTATCCACGCTGGATCGCGCGGCGGAGACTCGCGGAGAAGCGGTGGCCGGCTTCGATCTCGGTCAGCAGGAAGCCGAGAGTACCCGAGAGACACCCCTCGATCTTCAAGACCCGATCGCCGGACTCGACGAGCTTGCGATAGGTATCGAGAATCGGAAGGCCCGCGCCAACCGTCGCCTCGAAGCGCAGACGGCGCCCGTGCTCCGAAACGGTGCGTTCGATCCGCGCCGCCTCCTCGCGCCGGCCCGAGAGTGGACGCTTGTTGGCGAGCACGAGGTCGAAACCCGAGGCGACCGATTCCTCCAGCAGCTCTGCCGTGTTCTCCGCGGTCACGTCGACGAGAATCGGTCGGGAGAGAGCGTGCCGGGCGAGGAATCCGACCGCCTCCTCCGGACCCGCCCGGACTCCCCGGCTCGTTCCCGCCACCGAACGCGAGCGGGCTTTGGAAGCCGAGAGCTCTGCCAGATCGACCGGGGAGAGACCGGATGGACGAAACACGAAACCTCCCCGATCGATGACCGCGACGAGGGAGAGTTTCGTCCGGCGTGTCGAACGGGCGATCAGTCCGGCGAGCGTTCGTCCCACGTGTCCGTATCCCAGCAGAACGACGTCGGCTCGCTCGGAAGACGCGGCCCGTCCTCCTCCGATCTTGGAGAGCTGGAAGGCGGCGTGGATCCGGCGCTGCGCCTCTCCGGCCCGCGCCGCTTCGACGAGGAACGAAATGTTGAGCTCGGACGACCCCTGCGCGATCGCGACGACGTTGATCCCACCCTTCGCGAGCGCCGTGAAGACTCGAGCCGCGATTCCGGGGGTGCCGGCCATGCCGAGGCCGACGACCGAGATCGTGGCGAGTCCGGTTTGCACGTCAACTCCGTCGATTTCCCGCCGCCGGATCTCCTCGCGGAACGCCTCGACGAGGCTCTTTCGGGCGTGCTCGGCCGCCGGCTCGGGGACGCTCGCGCAGATCGAGTGCTCGGAGGAAGCCTGCGAGATGAGCGAAACCGAAATCCCCTCCCGCTGCAAAGCGCCGAACGTCCGGCTGGCGATACCGGGAACGCCGAGCATTCCGTTGCCGGCGACGGTCACGAGCGCCTGTCCGGAGATCGCCGAGAGGGCTTTGACCGGATATTGCGGAAGCGTGCGGCGGCGGGAGATCTCGGTCCCGGTCTCCTCGGGCCGGTCGACCGGACGCACGAAGATTCGAACCCGCGGACCGGCCGGAATCAGCGCGCGCGGGTGAAGGACCTTCGCGCCGTAATAGGCGAGCTCCCCCGCCTCGCGCACGTTCAGCTGCGGGATGACGCGCGCGTCCGGCACGACCCGGGGATCGGCCGTCAGAAAACCGGGCACGTCCTTCCAGAGAAAGACGTCGCGCGCGGAAAGAGCTCGCGCGAGCAGTGTCGCGGTCAGATCCGAGCCTCCCCGTCCCAGCGTCACGACGCGTCCCTCCCGGTCTGCACCCAGGAAACCGGGCACGACCGGAACCACGCCGCGTTTCAGCAGCGGGCGCAGGGCGGCCCGGATCCGACGGTCCGTCGACGGAAGGTCCGGCGCAGCCTGGCCGGGGCGGCCGTCCGTCGCGATGAGCTCGAGCGCGCTCACGTACTGCGAGAGGATTCCGCGCTCCGCCAGCCCCGCGGCGAAGATGCGCGCCGCCAGCTCCTCGCCGATGGCGAGGATCTGGTCCACTCCGCGCGGAGAGAGCTCGCGCAGAAGCGGCGGCGCGGAGGTCAACGCCCGGAGATCGTCGAACGCCCGGCCGATGACCCTGCGAAGCCCGTTCCGCGCTTCCCCGGCGGGCACGACGGCTCGCGCGGAGCTCTCGTAAGCCTTCTGCAGCTTCGCGGCGGCCGTCCGCACCGGGCGGTCATTTTCCCGGGAGAGCTCGGAAACGAGACCGAGCAACGCGTCCGTCGTGCCGGCGAACGCCGACACGACCACGACGGCCGGTCGAGGGCCGGCGACCACGATCGAGAGAGCATGCGAGACGGCCTTCCCGTCGCGCAACGAAGCTCCGCCGAACTTGTGGACGGTCGGGGCGCTGGAGGCGGATGGTCGCTTTTTCATTCCGAGTCTGCAGACGATTATGAGGGGGACCGGCGGAAAGGGCGACCGGCCTCGCTACCGCGGCCGACCTTCCGGCTCGAGCAGAGCCTTCAGCCGCACGTGGCCCTCGCGGCTCACCGGAATCCGGGTGCCGTCCGCCAGCACCGCCGCGTAGCTCCCTTTCGAGTAGAGCTCGAGCCTCGCCAGCCGGTCGATGTTTAGGACGTACGAGCGGTGGACGCGGACGAAGCGCTGCGGATCGAGAGACGCCGCGAGCCCACCGATCGTCTGCTGCTTCAGGTAACTCTTTCCTTCGCTCTTCAGACGCACGTAGTCGTCCTGCGCCTCGACGAGGTCGAGCTTGTCGGCGGCAATGACGTGCACGCTCGCCCCGTCCTTGACGACGATGCGCGAGAGAAACGTCCCCGGCGGCCGCGCCGCGGCGGCGATCGCGGTCGAGTCCGCGCGTCGCCTCCCCGCGCGATCCCGCGCCCGCTCGAGCGCGGCAGCGAGGCGCTCCGGGCGAAACGGTTTCAGGACGTAGTCGACCGCGTGGACCTCGAAGGCCTTGAGCGCATAGGCGTCGTAGGCGGTCACGAAGACCACCGCGATCTCGGGCGAGAGGAGCTCGAGGACCTCGAACCCGTCGAGCTTGGGCATCTCGATGTCGAGGAATACGACGTCGGGCTCGAGCTCCGACGCGGCCTTCACGGCCTCGAATCCGTTCGCGCACTCGGCGAGGATCCGGACGCCGGGCTGGGCGGACAGCATCTCGCGGAGTACGGACCGCGCGGGCGCCTCGTCGTCGACGATCAGGACGCCGGTGTCGCCCGCTCCCTTCACTCGGCGACCTGTGCCGGCACCGAAAGCACGACCAGATAACGGTCCGCGAGGCGCCGGGCGGCGAAGAGAGCGTCGGATCCCCAGCGAGCTGCGAGACGCTGCCGCACGTTCGCCAGGCCGAGACCGGTGCCGCGGCGCGGCGGCGCTTCCGGGTCGCACGGGTTCTCGATCAGGATCCGGAGGCGGTTGCCGGTGCGTCGCGCTTCGAGCCGGATCACTCCGCCCTCGACGGTCGTCGCGATCCCGTGCCGCACGGCGTTCTCGACCAGGGGCTGCAGGAGCAGCGGCGGCACGAGACATTTCTCGCCGTCGGAAGCGACGTCCTCCTCGACGGACAGGCGCGAACCGAACCGGAGTCCCTCGACCTCGAGATAAGCCTTCGCGAGCGCGAGCTCTTCGGAGACCGGGACGCTCTTTCTCTCACCGAAAGCGAGACTCTTCCTCAGGAACTCGGAAAGGTAAAGGCACATCGCGCGGGCTCTCGCCGGGTCCGTCCCCGCGAGGGCCGAGATGGAGTTCAGGCTGTTGAAGAGGAAGTGCGGGTGGATCTGAGCTTTGAGGGCCTTCAGCTCCGCCTCGCGCGCGAGCACCTGGAGCTCGAGCGCCCGCCGCTCCGCTTCCCGCGTCTCCTCGAACGCCAGGAGCACGGCATGGAGCGCGAGCGAAAGAAGGTAAAGGAGGATTCCCGTGGAGAAGAGAGCGGGGACCTGCGCGGCGTACCGGGAGGGAAAGCTCTCTCCCCAGAGCGGTACGAGCAGTCGCGCCGCGCCGGCTCCCAGCAGGACCCACACCGAGCTCGTGATCATCGCGGAGACCGCGTGGGTCAGGATCGTGCGCAGGAGAGGTCCGCCTCGAAGCGGGGCGGCTCGTGCGACGTACCAGACCGAGAGGTAGAGGAACAGCGACACGAACGCGAGCAGCCACGAAAGCGAGATTGCCTCGCCGAACCGGAAGGCTCCGGGCCTCGCGAGCAGACCGGTCAGAACCGCGGCGAGCGGGATCGCCAGCGACAGGAACGGCACCAACCGTCCCTTCCGCGCGAGGACCGGGTGGAGCGCGCTCATCGCGTTTGCCCGGAGGCTATCCTTTGATCTCGATGCCGCCCATAAGGGCGGTGCCCCTCACGACGAGCACCTGCTCCGGCCCTTCCGCGTCCCTCACCGCCGTTCGCGCCTTCTTCTCGACGCCCCCGAGGATCGGCGTGACCTGGATCTCGACTTTCCACTCGGGCGGCACGGTGACCTCGATCCCGCCCCAGAGCGCGAAAACGTCGAGCACGGCCGGCGGCCCCGCGATCGTCGCGCCGCGCAGGTCGAGCTCCACCGCGCCCATCACCGCAGTCGCGTCCCCCCCGCGGTAGTCGGGGCTCTCGACGACCCGGTGCACGCCGCCCATGAATGCGAAGTCCGACTGTCGAGGATCGGTCGTGCGCTCCCCCTCGCGTGGAGTCGCGCGGACGGCCAGGGCGCCTTCGAAACCGCGGCCCCGCTCGAACGCTCGCCAGACGAGCGATCCGCCGACGATCACGAGGATGACCGGCCAGAGGTCGTGGAAGCGCAGGCTCGTCCAGCCGAGCTCCTGCGCCTGAAAGAAGACTCCGAGCCCGACCACCACGACCCCGAACACCCGCTGACCGGAGTGCCGCGGCTGGACCACGCGGAGGAGGCCGACCACGATCAGGATCATCGGCCAGTAGGCAAGGACGTCGCCCGCGTCGACGACGCCGAAGTTGTCGAGCGTGAAGAGCAGGCCGAAGAAGATCAGCAGCCCGCCGACGATCAGCCGACCCGTGATCCGCGACGGCGCCGGTCCGTTCATCGCGTGCCTCCGTTTTCGAATGACCCGGACGCCTGGTTGCGGGCGACGCGACGGTCCGCGAGAGAACGGACGACGAGCGATACTCCCGCGAGGATCAGGAGCGCCGGCCAGACGTCCCGGAATCTCCAGTCGATGACGTGGATGTTTCGCAGAAGAAAAAAGGCCCCGAGTCCGATCAGGATGGCTCCTCCCGCCGGGTCCCCCGCGTCCC
>DASUAD010000601.1:0-7160 GCA_035763965.1 Thermoanaerobaculia bacterium
ACGAGATGAATTCCATCGTGACGAGCCCGACGCCGCCGATGCGCCGGAGCATCAGGCGGTAGAGGTGGTCCGTGATCCCCGCCATCGGGGCGAGGACGAGCGGGGGGTCTACCGTGACGTTGCCGAGTCTCAGCATGAAGCTGCTGATTTTATGCGGCTTTTCGCGGGTGGGCCATCGCCGGGCACGCCTCTTGAACGCCGTCGCGGGAGGGAGCGAACGGCGTACAGGAGGTTCTTATGAAAGGGGCGACCCGGGTTCTCGTCACGGCTGCGGCTTTCCTTTTATTGCCGGTGCTCGCGGCAGCGCAAAGGATGCCGCGCGAAGGGGGCTTCGCAGTGTTCGGCGGGTTGGGCGTTTCGAATCCGACCGACGAAGACTTCGACGCCGACGTCGGGTTCTCCGGCGGGTTCGACTACTTCGTGACGCGAAACTTCTCGCTCGGCGCGCTCGGGGGCGCGTGGAAGTCCGACACCGACTTCGGCGACGACGCCAAAGAGGTGTACGCGGATTTCACCGCGACCTACAACTGGGAGGGTGGTGTCCTCCACCCCTTCGTGCAGGGCGGAGTCGGCGCGTATTTCGTGGATTTCCCGTTCGGTGACTCCGACACCGAGTTCGGCGGATTCGTCGGCGGGGGCCTGGACATCTTCTTCACGCGGTCCACGGCCGTCGACCTCGCGTTTCGGTATCACGTCGTGCCCGACGTGGACATCGGGTTCTCGAACGAGGTGGATGCGAAGTTCTTCGAAGCCCACGCGGGAGTGAAGTTCTACTTCTAGCGTCGTGTCGCGGAAGTCGCCGGCGGTCCTGCCTGCGTCCGGCGAGAGGGAATGTGCCGGGGCGGCGCCCGGCCCCTCTCGCCCCCGCGTGCATTAAGATTTCCCGGCGACAGCGGAGGTTTCCGACATGGCGGTGTCCCAAGCCACGGTGGTGGGACGTGCGGGGGAGGATCTCTGGATCCGAAGCCGCAGGTTCGACCTTCTCTTCCTGATCCTCTCCGGCGCCCTCGTGTTCCTTCCGTATCTCTCCTACGGGTTCCTGCAACGGGTCGGGGCGTCCGACGCGACGGCGAGCCTGATCGTGGGACTCGCGGTGACGCTTCTCGTGGGTGGCCCGCACATGTACTCGACGTACCTGCGCACGGCTCTCGAACCCCGGTTCCGCGCGCGCTACGGCTTTCTCACGTATTTGCCGATGGTCCTGATCCCGGCGCTCGTGATCGTCGGAGCGATCCATGCGTTCATCCTCCTCCTGACCGCTTTCTTCTTCTGGGCGTCCGTGCACGTGACTCATCAGGCGCAGTGGATCGCGGAGACGTACCGGCGCAAGGCGACCGGCCGCGTTTCGACCTTCGACCGCCTGCTCGACGGCGCCGTCATCCTGGGCGCGCTCTACACGATGGCGATGTACAAGTTCGTCGAAGGCCGGTTCGCGCTCGGCGACAGCACGTTGTTCTTTCCCGAGTTCCTGAAGCGGCGCGAGGTCGCGGTCGCGTTCACCATCGGTTTCGCGGCGCTCTTCGTCTTCTACGTGCTCCGCACGGCCGCCGAGATTCGCCGCGGTGAAGCGAGCGCTCCGCGACTCCTCTTCATGGCCTTCACCGTGGGTCTCGCGTTCATCATCCCGCTCTTCGACAACCTCGACGTGGCTTTCCAGGGCTTCAACACGTGGCATTCGCTCCAGTACCTGGCGCTGACGTGGTTCATCCTGTCGCGCAACGCGGAGCGCGGCGCGATCGATGGCTCACTCGCACGGAGGCTCGCGGGCTCCGAGAAAACCGGCAGGTTCTACGGAGCGATGATCCTCGCGACGGTGTTTTCCGGGGGCATTTATCTCGTGCTCTGGAAAGGGCTCGGATTCCCGCAGGACAAGAGCTATTACGTGGTCGTGCTGTCGTTCCTGCTGGTTCACTACTTCTACGACCACTTTCTTTTCAGGGATTTCGCGCCTCTCGACGACCGGCAGGGCGTCCGGGCCTGAGCCCTATTTCGCCAGGTCCTCGTAGGAGCTCACCCTCGAGTAGCCCTTCGGTGGCTCGAAGAGCTTCGGCGACGCACCGACATTGACGTCGAGGAGCTGCGTGTCCGTGAACGCCTGATACTCGTCGGAGGCATCTTTCTTGGCGTGCTCGATCCGCACGGCGAGCCGGTCCAGGTCACGCGCGACCCAGACCGTCGCCACGTCCCCGGAGGGAAGAGTCAACCGCCACCGCTCGCACGGATGGAGACCGTGGGTCGCGTCATCGATCCGCTGCACCGCCGCCCCGAATCGGTCGGCATAGGCGTGGACGTCGAACCCGGGCTCGAGCGGATAGCCCGGAACCGCCTCGTCCGTGGGCTCCCAGCGGCTCTCGAAGATCTTTTTCGTCGAGGGGCGGAACTGCCAGGCTTTGCCCAGGTCCGGCCGGACGATCTTGGCGATCTCGGATCCGTCCGCCTTTCCTTCGATCCGCACACTCTCGCCGCGCACCGCGACCTCGAACCGGTCTTCCGACGAGTAGACGAGGAGCGCGCGGTAACCGTCCCTCGCGACGGTCTTCGGCCCGCCGCAGGCGAGCGCGGCGAGAACCATTCCCGCGAAGGCGCAATCCCGGATTCGCCGGGCCGCTCTCGACATCGGCCGCAATTCTGCCTCGCATCCACTCCACGCGCGAGATAATCCGCGCGTGCCGAGAACGCCCGCCGCCCGATGAGCACGATTCCGCTCGAGAAATATCCCGGGCTGCCCTCCCTCTTCCTCGACTTCGCGCGCGGCGGGAGCCGTTTTCATCCCGATCCTCCGACGATCGACGCCGCGGTCGCCCGCGGAAAGGAGCTTCTCGCCCGCCGGGACGCGCACCGGCTCCCCTCGAGCGCGTTTCGCTACCGCGCTCCGGCCGGGCGCCGGGCGGCCGACGACCTCGCCTCCGGCCGCGCGGTCGCAGTGCTCACCGGCCACCAGGTCGGGTTCCTGACCGGCCCGCTCTTCACGTTCGTCAAATCGCTCGATGCCGTCGCGTTCGCGCGGGAGATCTCCCGCCGGGGCGTTCCGGCCGTTCCCGTCTTCTGGGCGCTCACCGACGACCACGACCTCGAAGAGATCGCGAAGACGGCGAAGCCGGGGCCCGAGGGACCCGTGAGGTTCGTGCTCGAGGGAGCGGACCGATCGAATCGGGCGCCCGTCGGGAAGCTTCCGATACCCGAAGGGGTCGGACGGATCCTCGAAGCGTTCCGCGCCGACGCGCGCGGGCCCGACGCGACGTCGGTCATCGACGCGTTCGCGAACCGATACGCGGCCGGCCGAACGTACGGGGAAGCGTTCGTCGAGACGCTGTTCGACCTGCTCGGAGACGACCCGCTCCTCGTCCTCGACCCGCTCTCGCCGGACGTCCTCGACGCGGCGCGGAGAATCTTCCTCTCGGCCGCCGGGAATCGGGACGGGATCGCGAGAGCGCTGGAGAGCGGGGCGGAGGCGGTCGAGCGTTCGGGGCATCGGCCGCCGGTCGAGTATCGAACCGAGCTCTTTCCGTTCTTCACGATCGAGGACGGCGTCCGCCGGCGCGTCCACGCCGACGAGATCGACGGGGCCGTGGAGCGCGTGGAGAGCGGTCGCGCTCGAGTCTCCGCCGACGTGCTCACGAGGCCCGTCTTGAAGTCGGTCGTCCTCCCCGCGGCCCTCTCCGTCCTGGGGCCGAGCGAGATCGCCTACCACGCCCAATCGCTGCCCCTCTTCCCGCTCTTCGATGCGCCTCGGCCCGTGCTCGTGCCACGGACGCTCATCGTCCTGCGGGGTCCGGCGGAGCGCCGGGCCCAGGAGGCTCTCGGGGTGCGCGACGAGGATCTTCTGACTCCCGGCGCCGCGAAGGGCGCCGTCGAAGCACCGCAGGCCGAGCGGGTCGAGGAGATCCTTCGCCGGTTCGAACGGGAACTCGCCTCCCTCTCCGAGGAACTGGCCGGGCTCGATCCGACCCTCGTCGGGGCGCTTGAAACTGCGCGCCGCAAGTCGGCGTACCAGCTGGAGCAGCTGACCGAGCGAATCCGGAAAGCGGCGGAGCGAAAGGACGAGGTCGCGATGCAGAGGCGCAAGCGGGTCGAGACGATGGTCCTGCCGGGCGGAGACGCCGCCGAGCGGGTCTATCCACCGCTCGTTTTCCTTCTCGCCTGGGGAAGCGGAGTGCTCGACACGCTCCGGCGCGCGGCAGGACGCGGCGTCTCCGACGTGACGATCATCGACGTCGAGACGGCGGCGGGAGCGGAAGCCCGGAGAATCCGTGCCGGCTGAGACGGACGAAGTGCATGCCGGTTGACGTCCTCGCGATCGCCGCCCACCCCGACGACGTCGAGATGACGTGCGGGGGAACGCTCGTCCAGCTGAAGAAGCGCGGAAAGCGGTTCGGGATCGTGGACCTGTCGCACGGCGAGATGGGCACGCGCGGAACCGCGGAGACCCGCCGGCGCGAAGCCGAGCTCGCGGCGGAGATCCTCGGCGCGGAGTTTCGGGAGACGCTCGACTTCGGAGACGGCGGCCTCGAGATCTCGCGCGAGCACGAGCTCGTCCTGATGGACGTCATCCGGCGCGAGAAGCCGCGCCTCGTCTTCACGTCGTATCCGGAAGACCGGCATCCCGACCATGCGCGCGCCGGGCGGCTCGTCACGGACGCGTCGTTCTACGCCGGCCTGCGGAAGATCGAGACGGCTCATGCGGCCCACCGCCCCCAGCAGACGATCTACTTCTCGACGGCAATCCTCCACGAGGCGCACTTCGTCGTCGACATCACCCCGGCGATGGAGACGCGGCGCGCCGCGATTCGAGCATTCGCGAGCCAGTTCCACCTCGAACGCTCCGCGGAGCCCGAGACGCTGATCTCGCAGAAGATGTTCCTCGACGCGCTCGACGCACGGGCGCGACACTTCGGGTTTCTCGCGGGCGTCGAGTTCGGCGAGGGTTTCCTCGCGAGACGCCGGCCCCGGATCGACGACGTGATCGCCGTCTTCGAAGGGTTCGAGCCGGGCTTTTAGCCCGCATTATTCATGAACGACTCCGGCCGTCCCGCGGATCTTTTCCCGCCAGGCGGCGTCAGGCCTCCTCTGCGATGCGCCCCGGCATCGCCGTCGTCGGCCTTCCTTGCCTGGCGGAAAAATCTCTCGCGGGAACAAGGTGTACCTACCTCGAAGACATTCATCCTGTCGCATGTACATCCTGAGCTAATCAGCTCTGCGTGTCTCGGCCGGGTGCCCATGAATAATCCGGGCTAGCCGATGAAGATCGGCATCACGTGTTACCCGACGTACGGCGGCAGCGGTGTCGTCGCGACGGAGCTCGGTCTCGCTCTCGCGGCTCACGGCGACGAGGTCCACTTCATCTCCTACGATCTCCCGTCGCGGCTCGCGCTCCCCCGGCCGCGCGTCTTTTTCCACGAGGTCGTCGCACCCACCTATCCGCTCTTCGTCTCGCCCCCGTACACGCTCGCCCTCGCGACCAAGATGGCGGAGGTCTCGGAGCTCGCGCACCTCGACCTCCTCCACGTCCACTACGCGCTGCCGCACGCCATCTCCGCGATCCTCGCCCGCGAGATGAGCAAAGGAAACGGGCGGCGGTTGAAAGTGGTGACGACGCTCCACGGCACCGACATCACCATCGTCGGTCAGGACCGTTCCTATCTGCCGATCACCCGCTGGGGAATCGAGCAGAGCGATTCCGTCACGGCCGTTTCGCGCTACCTGACGGAGATGACGATCCGGGAGCTCGGGGTGCGCCGGACCGTCGAAACGATTCCGAATTTCATCGACCCGAATCGCTACCGGCCCGACGGCGCTTCTTCCTTCGCGAGAACTCTCGTGCGCGAGGGGGAGGTGGGGGTCATCCACGTGTCGAACTTCCGGCCCGTCAAACGCATCCCCGACGTGCTCGCGGTCTTCGACGTCATCCGGCGGAAGGTTCCGGCCCGGCTCCTGCTGATCGGCGATGGACCGCTGCGCTCTCTGGCCGAACGCCTCGTGCGGGAGCGCGGCTACGCGGACCGCGCGACATTCCTCGGCAACGTCGCGGCAATCGAGACGGTGCTGCCGGTCGCGAAGGTGATGCTGCTCCCCTCCGACTCCGAGTCCTTCGGCCTCGCGGCGCTCGAGGCGATGGCGTGCGGGGTGCCGGTGATCGGGACCGCGGCCGGAGGTCTGCCGGAGGTCGTCGAGGACGGCGTGTGCGGATACCTGCGTCCGGTCGGAGACGTGGAGGCGATGGCCGCCGGGGCGCTCCGGCTGCTCGAGGATCCCGAGCAGTGGAGGCTCTTCTCCGCCGAGGCGCGGCGCCGGGCGGTCGAGGTTTTCCCGACCGTCGAGATCGTGTCGCGCTACCGCAAACTCTACGAAACGACGTTAGACCGGGAACCGATCGGCGCTCGATAGACGCGTCGCCGGTCCCCCCTTCGGTCTCCGATTCCCGGTTTTCGATTCGCGCGGCGCTGCGAACGCCGCGCGCCATGAGTTTTCCGCGAGAAGACGCATCGTTCGATCGCCGTAGCCCAGTTTCTCCCGAACGAGGTCGAGCTCGCGCGCGGTCGTCGTCGCGAAGAGCAGCGGGTCGTCCGCGCCGAGGGCGACGCAGACGCCGGCGTCGAGAAGACGCGACAGCGGATGATTCTCGATCGCATCCACGGCGCCGGTGGCGACATTCGACGTCGGCGCGACCCACAGCGCGGTGGCTTCCTCCGCGAGCCGCGCGAGAAGCCGGGGGTCATCGACCGCCGCGATTCCGTGGTCCACCCGGTCGGGGCGCAGCTGATCGAGCGCCTCGGTGAGCGACTGCACGCCGTCCCACTCCCCGGCGTGCACCGACGTACGCAAACCGAGGGCGCGCGCCCGCGCGTAGACGCCCGCGAACGCCGCGGCCGGCAGGGCGAGCTCGTCTCCGCCGAGGCCGAACCCGACGACGGAAGGGAGGCGGGTCTTCTCGTGGAGGTCGAGCACCCGATCAGCCGACTCGGGCCCCCAATGCCTCACGGCGTCGAGCAGGATCCGGCATCGCGGCGCTCCGTCGGCCTCCGCCTCCCGGAAACCGCGATCGATCGCGGTCAGGCAGGCGGCCGGCTCGAGCCCGAAGCGAGCCGGGATCTCCGGGGAAACGTAGATCTCGGCGTACGCCGCACCCCCCTCGCCCACCGAAAACGCGATCGCACGCGCGG
>DASUAD010000602.1:0-15925 GCA_035763965.1 Thermoanaerobaculia bacterium
CATGGACGTCGAGGTCGTCGTGCCCGAGGAGTACATGGGCGATGTCATCGGGGATCTCAATTCGCGCCGCGGCCACATCACGCACATGGAGCCTCGCGCCGGATCGCAGGTCATCACGGCGCGTGTGCCGCTCTCGGAGATGTTCGGATATTCGACGAACCTCCGGTCGATGACGCAGGGCCGCGGCACCTACACGATGCAGTTCGCCGCGTACGACGAAGTTCCGAAGTCCGTTGCCGAAGAGATCATCGCCAAGGTGGGAAGCAAGTAACCGCGAGGGAGAGAGATGGGCAAGGAGAAGTTCGATCGCAGCAAGCCGCACGTGAACATTGGGACGATTGGGCACGTGGATCACGGCAAGACGACGTTGACCTCTGCGATCACGCTGGTGTTGGCGAAGAAGGGGTTGGCGCAGGCGAAGGCATACGACCAGATTGACAACGCGCCGGAGGAGAAGGCGCGAGGGATCACGATCAACACGGCGCACGTGGAGTATTCGACGGACAAGCGTCACTACGCGCACGTGGATTGTCCGGGTCATGCGGACTACGTGAAGAACATGATTACGGGTGCGGCGCAGATGGACGGAGCGATTCTGGTGGTATCGGCGGCGGACGGGCCGATGCCGCAGACGCGGGAGCACGTGTTGCTGGCGCGTCAGGTTGGGGTGCCGTACATCGTGGTGTTTTTGAACAAGACGGACATGGTGGACGATCCGGAGCTCTTGGAGCTGGTGGAGCTGGAGGTACGGGAGCTTTTGACGTCGTACGGGTTTCCGGGGGATCAGATTCCGGTGATCAAGGGGTCGGCATTGAAGGCGATGGAGTCTGGGGATCCCAATGCGCCGGAGACGAAGTGTTTGTTCGAGCTGATGGATGCGGTGGATTCCTACATTCCGGTGCCGGAGCGGGCGATTGACAAGGATTTTCTGATGCCCATCGAGGATGTGTTCTCGATTTCGGGGCGTGGGACGGTGGTGACGGGTCGAGTGGAGCGTGGGGTGATCAAGGTTGGTGAGGAAGTGGAGGTTGTGGGGATTCGGCCGACGCAGAAGAAGGTGGTCACGGGAGTGGAGATGTTCCGCAAGCTCTTGGACCAGGGGCAGGCGGGGGACAACGTGGGGCTTCTGTTGCGTGGGACGGAGAGGAAGGACGTCGAGCGCGGGCAGGTCTGCGCCAAGCCGGGGTCGATCACGCCGCACATGAAGTTTCAGGCGCAGGCGTACATTTTGACGAAGGAAGAGGGTGGTCGGCACACGCCGTTTTTCACGGGGTATCGGCCGCAGTTTTTCTTTCGGACGACGGACGTGACGGGCACGGCGGCGCTGCCGCCGGGGGTGGAGATGGTGGTGCCGGGGGACACGGTGTCCCTGGAGATCAACCTGATCACCCCGATCGCCATGGAGAAGGGGCTGCGGTTCGCCATTCGGGAGGGCGGACGCACCGTCGGGGCGGGAACCATCACCGAGATCCTGGAATAGGCCGGTAGACGGTAGACGGTAGACGGTAGACGGTAGACGAGGAGTTGAGATGTATTTGACGCGCGAAAGCACGGAGAGGATCGGGAGCTCGTCTTCCGTCTTCCGTCTTCCGTCTCACGCGCGCGCGTAGCGAGCGACCATGCAGGAAACGATCAGTCTCGCGTGTTCCGAGTGCAAACGCCGGAACTACACGACGACGAAGAACAAGAAGACGAACACCGAGAAGCTCGAGCGGTCGAAGTATTGCCGCTTCTGCCGCAAGCACACGGCGCATCGAGAAGGAAAGGTGTAAGGGTTCACGATGTTCGGAACCTCCGCTAGGGGTGTAGCTCTAATTGGTAGAGCGGCGGTCTCCAAAACCGTAGGTTGGGGGTTCGAATCCCTCCACCCCTGCCATGAGCCGAGCGGGCCGGAAGACGGAAAACGGAAGACGGAAGACGAAGAGCACCGAATGACGGGAATCGACAGCCTAAGCGCATCGTCTACCGTCTACCGTCTGCCGTCTACCGATTGAGAGACGAAAGAACATGAAGCCGATCCGAGAGTGGTGGCCGACGACGCGGGACTTCTTCCGCGACGTCTGGGTCGAGATGAAGAAGGTGAGCTGGCCCGGCGGAAACGAGGTCATGGGCACGACCATCGTCGTGATCGTGGCGTGCTTCCTGTTCGGCTTTTATCTCTTCGTGGTCGACAGCGGTCTTGCGTGGCTGATCGACAGAATCTTCTTGGCGGCGGGGGTGACGCCGGCAGCATGACGACCGAGACGAAGACGAAGAACTGGTACATCGTCCACACTTACTCCGGGTTCGAGGAGCGCGTGAAGCAGAACCTGAAGCAGCGGGTGGAGGCGATGGGGATGTCCGACGCTTTCGGCGACATCCGCATTCCGACCGAGACGCTCGTCGAGATGAAGGGGGGCAAGCGCCGGGAGATCCAGCGCAAGTTCTTCCCCGGCTACATCATCGTCGAGATGGAGATGTCCGACGAGGCGTGGCACCTGGTCAAAAACACGCCCAAGGTCACGGGGTTCGTCGGCTCCGGAAAAGAGCCGACGCCCCTCACGGCCGACGAGGTCGAGCAGATCCTCCACCGCGTGACCTCGACGAAGGAGAAGCCGAAGCCGAAGCACACGTTCGAAAAGGGCGAGCACGTCCGGATCACCGACGGCCCGTTCACGAACTTCACGGGCGTCGTCGAGGACATCAACCTGGACCGCTCGACCCTGAAGGTGATGGTCACCATCTTTGGAAGGTCCACTCCCGTCGAATTGGAGTTTCTCCAGGTTCAGAAACTGTGAGTCGGGAAACGGGAAACGGAAAACGGAAGACGAGAGGCAATAGAGAGAAGAGGGCGGAAAGAGGGCTCCGGGAGTCGTTTCCCGTTTCCCGTTTTCCGTTTTACGGCTGATGGCAAAAAAGATCACCGGTTACGTAAAGCTGCAGATCCCCGCGGGGGAGGCGACTCCTGCTCCGCCCGTCGGTCCGGCCCTCGGGCAGCAGGGGGTCAACATCATGGACTTCTGCAAGAACTTCAACGCGCGAACCGCGTCGCAGAAGGGGCTGATCATCCCGGTCGTCATCACCGTGTTCGCCGACCGGTCCTACACCTTCATCACGAAGACTCCGCCCGCCTCGATCCTGCTGCTGAAGGCGGCCGGGATCCCGAAGGGGTCCGGCACGCCGAACAAGGAAAAGGTCGGGAAGGTGACGAAGAGCCAGGTGGAGGAGATCGCGAAGACGAAGCTCCCCGACCTGAACGCCGCGGATCTTCCGGCGGCGATCAAGGTGGTCGAGGGAACCGCACGCAGTATGGGCATCGAGGTGGTGTGAATTCGGTGGCGGGTGCAGGTCCGCAGGACCTGTCCCCGCGACGTTCTCAGTCGGAGATCAGCCACGGCGCTGATCGTTGGAACGACGAGGTAACAGGATGGCGAAAATCGGAAAAAAGTTCCAGGCAGCCCGGAAGAAGGTCGAACCGCGTCCCTACGGCCTCGCCGAAGCGGTCAAGCTCATTCGCGACGTCCGGTTCGCGAAATTCGACGAGTCGGTGGACGTCGCGATGCTGCTCGGGGTCAATCCCAAGCACGCCGACCAGATGGTGCGGGGCACGGTCGTTCTGCCGCACGGCACCGGGAAGAGCAAGCGCGTCGCGGTGATCGCGTCGGGTGACAAGCTCCGGGAAGCGCAGGAAGCGGGTGCCGACCACGTCGGCGGAGAGGACCTCGTCGCGAAGATCCAGGAAGGATTCCTCGACTTCGAGGCGCTCGTGGCGACGCCCGACATGATGAGGCTCGTCGGCCGCCTCGGAAAGACGCTCGGACCCCGTGGCCTGATGCCCAACCCGAAGGCGGGGACGGTGACGACCGAGGTCGCGAAGGCGGTCCGGGAGATCAAGGGCGGGAAGATCGAGTTTCGCGTGGACAAGACGGCGATCATCCACGCTCCCATCGGCAAGGTCTCCTTCGACGAGAAGAAGCTCGAGGAGAACGCCGCGGCCTTCATCCGGGCCGTCCACAAGGCGAAGCCGCCGGCGGCCAAGGGCAAGTACTTCCGGACCGTCTCGGTCTCCTCGACGATGGGACCGGGGGTCGAGATCGACACTTCGTCGATCGAGGGGTTGTAGGCGATGGAAAGATCCGAGAAGACGGCGGCGATCGCCGAGCTCGAGAAGGGGCTCGCGAAGTCGAAGAACGCAATTCTCTTCGGCTTCGCCGGGTTGAAGGTTCCCGAGGTCACGGAGCTTCGGCGGCAGGTCCGCGGCACCCGATCGCAGTACCTCGTGGTCAAGAACACTCTGGCTCTGCGGGCGACCCGCGGAACCCCCTTCGAGGACGTCTCGCGCCACTTCGTCGGCATGACGGCGGTGGTGTTCAACGAGGGCGATCCGGTCGGACTGGCGAAAGTCCTGACGAACTTCGCCAGGACGAATCCGAACCTGGTCTTCAAGGGCGCGCTGATCGATGGGAAGGCGGTCGAGGCTTCCGAGATCAAGACGATCGCGGAGCTTCCGACGCGCGAGGAGCTCATCGCGCGGCTCCTCTTCCTCATGCAGTCGCCGCTGACCCGGCTGGCGACCGTGCTCGCGGGGCCGGTGTCGAACCTGGCGAAAGTGCTTCGTGCGGTGGCGGAGAAGTCGAAATCGGGGCCGGCCGATGCCGGGCCCGCAAGTTGAGTCGGTTCTTCAATCAGTGGAGAGGAGAGGACACGGAAATGGCTATGACCGCTGACAACTTCGTCAAGGAGATCGAGGGCATGACCGTCCTCGAGCTCAACTCGCTCGTCAAGGCGCTCGAAGAGCGTTTCGGCGTCTCGGCGGCCGCCATGGCGATGCCGATGGCCGCGGGCGCCCCGGCGGGCGCGGCGGCTGCTCCCGCGGAGGAGGAGAAGACCGAGTTCGCGGTGCACCTCATCGCGGCCGGCGACAAGATCAAAACGATCAAGGTCGTCCGGGAGGTCACCAGCCTCGGCCTCAAGGAGGCCAAGGACCTCGTCGATGGCGCGCCGGGACTGCTCAAGGAGGGCGTTTCCAAGGACGAGGCCGCGAACATCAAGAAGAAGTTCGAGGAAGTCGGCGCAAAAGTCGAGATCAAGTAGGGACCGCGCTGACCAGGGAATACGCGGTTGTTTCGATGGGTGCAGGGGCCTGTCGCGCCTGCGCCCCGGACGATGTGTCGCGCGGCGGACGAGCCGCCGCAATTTGGCCCCGGGCCCGACCAGAGTGGAGCCCCTCCTTACAGGAGTCGTGAGTAAATGACTGAAGTCGCATCCCCCGAACGGCGGAACTTCTCGAAGATCCGCTCGTTCATGGATCTTCCGAATCTGATCGACGTCCAGCGCCGCTCCTACGAGCGCTTCCTGCAGATGAACCTCCTGCCGGAAGAGCGCGAGGACTCCGGCCTGCAGGCGGTCTTCACGAGCGTGTTTCCGTTCTCCGATTTCCGGGGCGCCTGCGAGCTGCAGTTCGTCAAGTACGCGATCGGAAACTGGGAGTGCAAGTGCGGGCGCCTGAAGGGCCTCGAGCACCTGCGCATGGACTGCCGATCCTGCGGCGCCCGGATCGTGACCGCACACCCGCACGAGGAGACCGTCACGTGTCCCCGGTGCGGCACCCAGAACCCGAACCGGGTCACGCTCTGCGACGTCTGCGGCAACCCCGTGGACCTGCAGATGAAGTACTCGGTCGCGGAGTGCCAGGAGCGGGGCATGACCTACTCCGTTCCCCTCAAGGTCACTTTCCGGCTCTTCGTCTACGACAAGGATCCCGAGACGGGCGTCAAGACGATGCGCGACGCGAAGGAGGAGGAGGTCTTCTTCGGCGACATCCCGCTGATGACCGAGCACGGCACGTTCGTGATCAACGGAACCGAGCGGGTGATCGTCTCGCAGCTCCACCGGTCGCCCGGCGTCTTCTTCACGCGGGAGTCCAAGCAGGGCTTCCTCGCGAAGATCATCCCCTACCGCGGCTCCTGGGTGGAGTTCGAGTACGACCAGAAGGGCATCCTGTTCGTGCGGATCGACCGGAAGCGGAAGTTCCCGGCGACGATCTTCCTGCGGGCCCTCGGGCTCGAGACCGACGAGTCGATCCTCCGGCAGTTCTACGTCGCCGTTCCCGCGCGGTTCGAGCGCGGCCGGGCCTACCTGACCATCACGAAGGACGTTCTGAAACAGGAGGATCTGAAGGAGCGGTACGCCCGCGTCAAGCGCGAGACGAAGACCGTCTTCGGCGGCATCCGGCTCACGGCCGAAGACCAGCGCGAGATCGCCAGGAAGGGGTCGCTCGAACGGTCGGTGGACGACGCGTCGGTCGAGAAAGCGTGCTTCCTCGCGGACGTCGTCGATCTTTCGACCGGCGAGGTCCTCTTCGAAGCGGGCCAGGAGCTCGGCGCGGACGCCGTCGAGGCGCTGAAGGAGCGCGGC
Organism: Thermoanaerobaculia bacterium; assembly: GCA_035763965.1. Classification (GTDB taxonomy): domain Bacteria; phylum Acidobacteriota; class Thermoanaerobaculia; order UBA5066; family Gp7-AA6; genus Gp7-AA6. The sequence goes on from DASUAD010000602.1 coordinate 6,397, forward strand.
CTCAAGGAGGTCGAGATCTTCTTCCCGGACTGGGACCTGTCCGGAGACGTCCTCGTCAACACGATCCGCAAGGACAGCCACAAGACGCGCAATGAGGCTATCCTCGAGATCTACCGGCGCCTGCGCCCGGGCGACCCGCCGACCTACGAATCCGCGAAGAATCTCTTCGAGGGCATGTTCTTCGATCCGAAGAAGTACGACTTCTCGCGCGTTGGGCGCTTCAAGTTCAACATCAAGCTCGAAGCCGACTCTTCCGAGGACACGCGCACGCTGACGCCGCAGGACATCTATCGCGTCGTCGGATACCTGCTGAGGCTGAAGAGGGACGTCGGGCGCACCGACGACATCGACAACCTCGGCAACCGCCGGGTTCGATCGGTCGGGGAGCTGCTCGAGAACCAGTTCCGGATCGGGCTCGTGCGCATGGAACGCGCGATCAAGGAAAAGATGTCCGTCCACCAGGACATCGACTCCGCGATGCCGCACGACCTGATCAACTCGAAGCCGGTCATCGCGTCGATCAAGGAGTTCTACGGGTCCTCGCAGCTCTCGCAGTTCATGGACCAGACGAACCCCCTCTCCGAGGTCACGCACAAGCGGCGTCTCTCGGCTCTCGGGCCGGGAGGTCTGTCGCGGGAGCGGGCGGGATTCGAGGTTCGCGACGTTCATCCGACGCACTACGGCCGGGTGTGCCCGATCGAGACGCCGGAAGGACCGAACATCGGGCTCATCTCGTCGCTCTCCTGTTACGCGCGGATCAACGACTTCGGTTTCATCGAGACGCCCTACAAGAAGGTCGAGAAGGGCCGCGTTCTCGACCACTTCCAGATCACGCAGGCGGGCGACACCCCGTTCAAGCTCGGTCAGATCGTCGAGAAGCGGGAGCTCGAGGAGGAAGACGAGAAAGCGAACCGGAACAAGAAGCGCCCGGCGGACGCGGAGCCCTACGCTTTTTACCTCTCGGCCTGGGAAGAGGAGAACTTCGTCATCGCCCAGGCGAACGCGGAGACCGATGCGACCGGAAAGATCAAAGAAGACCGCGTCATCGCCCGCTACAACGGTGAGTTCGTCACGAAACCGCGCGAGGAAGTCGACTACAAGGACATTTCGCCCAAACAGCTCGTGTCGGTCGCGACGGCGCTCATCCCGTTTCTCGAGCACGACGACGCGAACCGTGCGCTCATGGGTTCGAACATGCAGCGGCAGGCGGTGCCGCTCCTCGAAGTCGAGGCTCCGCTCGTCGGAACCGGACTCGAGGGGACCGTCGCCCGCGACTCGGGCGCGGTCATCCTCGCCAAGCGCGGCGGCGTCGTCGACCAGGTCGACTCGGAGCGGATCATCGTCCGGGTCGAGGGGGGCGACGAGGCGGGCGGCAAGGAGTTCGGCGCCGACATCTACCCGCTGACCAAGTTCCGCCGCTCGAACCAGAACACCTGCATCAACCAGAAGCCGATCGTCCAGGAAGGGGCGCGGGTCGCGCGCGGCGAGGTGCTCGCCGACGGTCCGTGCACCTCCGACGGCGAGCTCGCGCTCGGAAGGAACGTCCTCGTCGCGTTCATGCCGTGGCGGGGCTACAACTACGAAGACGCGATCCTCGTGTCGGAGAAGCTCGTCAAGGACGACTTCTTCACGTCCATCCACATCCAGGAGTTCGACATCGAGGCGCGCGACACGAAGCTCGGGCCGGAAGAGATCACGCGCGACATTCCGAACGTCTCGGAAAACGCCCTGCGCGACCTCGACGAGTCCGGGATCATCCGGATCGGCGCGACGGTCAAGCCCGGCGACATCCTCGTCGGGAAAGTCACGCCGAAGGGGGAGACGCAGCTCACCCCGGAGGAGAAGCTCCTGCGGGCGATCTTCGGCGAGAAGGCCGGCGACGTCCGGGACGCGTCGCTCAAGTGCCCGCCGGGCATCGAGGGCACGGTCGTCGACGTGAAGATCTTCTCCCGCAAGGGCATCGACAAGGACCTGCGGGCACTCGCCATCGAGCAGGACCAGATCGCGAAGATCGAAAAAAACTCGAAAGACGAGATCCGGATCATCCGCGAGGAGGCGAACAAGAAAATCCGGGACCTCCTGATCGGAAAAGTCGCAGCCGACGAGGTGAACGACCGCGAGGGCAGCGAGCTCGTCAAGAAGGGCGGCAAGTTCACCGCCGAGGCGGTGGCTCGCCTCTCTCCGCAGCAGTTGAAGCGCCTGAAGTTGAAGGACGAAGAGGTCACGGACGCCGTGCAGCTCGTGCTGCGCCGGCAGGACTCCCAGATCGAGGTCCTGAACCGCGTCAACGCCGAGCGCATCGACCTGCTTCAGAAGGGCGACGAGCTGCCGCCCGGCGTCATCAAGATGGTGAAGGTTTACGTCGCCATGAAGCGCAAGCTCTCCGTCGGCGACAAGATGGCCGGACGGCACGGCAACAAGGGCGTGATCTCGCGGATCCTGGCCGAGGCCGACATGCCTTACCTGCCCGACGGCACGCCGATCGAGATCGTGCTCAACCCGCTCGGAGTCCCCTCCCGTATGAACGTGGGGCAGATTCTCGAAACCCACCTCGGGTGGGCGGTGCGCGCGCTCGGCTTCTCGGTCGCGACGCCCGTCTTCGACGGGGCGTCCGAATCGGAGATCAAGAAGCTCCTCCGGGAGGCGAACCTCCCGGCCTCGGGGAAGACCGTCCTCTACGACGGTATGACCGGAGAGCCGTTCGAACAGCAGGTGACGGTCGGCTTCATCTACATGATGAAGCTCTCGCACCTCGTGGACGACAAGATTCACGCCCGCTCGATCGGGCCGTACTCGTTGATCACGCAGCAGCCGCTCGGCGGGAAAGCCCAGTTCGGCGGCCAGCGGTTCGGCGAGATGGAGGTCTGGGCCCTCGAGGCCTACGGCGCCTCCTACACGCTGCAGGAGCTGCTGACCGTCAAGTCCGACGACGTCGAGGGACGGTCCCAGGTCTACGAGGCGATCGTGAAGGGAGAGGTGCCCGCGGATCCGGGGCTGCCCGAGTCCTTCAACGTCCTCGTGCGGGAGCTGCAGTCGCTGTGCCTCGACGTCGAGTTGCTGAAGAAGTGATGGAGCCGGGAAACGGGAAACGGAAAACGGAAAACGACGTGAGACGCTTCAGAACGGAAAACAGAACTGGAATCGGGCTCCGGGCTCGTTTCCCGTTTCCCGTTTTCCGTTTTACGAACGTGGCTTAAGGCGCGAAGGAGCCTAAGTGGACACAATTGCTTTCGCCGCGAAACCGACCACGCTGAAGGACTTCAACGCGATCAAGATCTCTCTCGCGTCCCCCGAGAAGATCCGATCGTGGTCCTACGGCGAGGTCACCAAGCCCGAGACGATCAACTACCGGACTTTCAAGCCGGAGCGCGACGGGCTGTTCTGCGCGAAGATCTTCGGCCCCATCACGGACTGGGAGTGCCTCTGCGGCAAGTACAAGCGGATGAAGCACCGCGGGGTCGTCTGCGACAAGTGCGGCGTCGAGGTCACCAAGTCCAAGGTGCGCCGCGAGCGCATGGGTCACATCGAGCTCGCGTCGCCGGTCTCGCACGTCTGGTTCTTCAAAGGCCTGCCGTCCCGGATCGGTCACCTGCTCGACATTTCGCTGCGTGACCTGGAGCGGATCCTCTACTTCGAGTCCTACGTCGTCGTCGACCCGGGCGACACCGACTTGAAAGAGAAGGAGCTGCTCTCCGAAGAGCGGTACCGGGCTCTGCGATCGGAGTACGGCGACGTCTTCGTCGCCCGGATGGGAGCCGGGGCGATCAAGGAGCTCCTGCAGCGGGTCGACGTCGACATGCTCGCCGAAGAGCTCCGCATGATCATGAAAACCGAGACCTCGCAGATCAAGCGGCAGAAGGCCGCCAAACGCCTGAAGGTCTGCGATGCGTTCCGCCGCTCGGGACACCGTCCGGACTGGATGATTCTGGACGTCATCCCGGTCATCCCGCCGGAGCTTCGTCCCCTCGTTCCGCTGGACGGCGGGCGCTTCGCCACGTCCGATCTGAACGACCTCTACCGGCGCGTCATCAACCGCAACAACCGGTTGAAGAAGCTCCTCGAGCTGCGCGCACCGGAGGTGATCGTCCGCAACGAGAAGCGGATGCTGCAGGAGGCGGTGGACGCCCTCTTCGACAACGGCCGCCGGGGCCGCGTCCTCAAGGGCTCGAACAACCGGCCGCTGAAGTCGCTTTCCGACACGTTGAAGGGCAAGCAGGGGCGTTTCCGGCAGAACCTCCTCGGCAAGCGCGTCGACTACTCGGGCCGTTCGGTCGTCGTGGTCGGGCCCGAGTTGAAGCTCCACCAGGCCGGTCTTCCGAAGAAGATGGCGGTCGAGCTCTTCAAGCCGTTCATCTACAACCGTCTCGAGAAGAAGGGCATGGCCCAGACGATCAAGGCGGCCAAGGAGCTCGTCGAGTCCGGGGTCACCGAGGTCTGGGACGCGCTCGAGGAGGTGATTCGCGATCATCCGGTCCTCTTGAACCGCGCGCCGACCCTCCACCGCCTGGGCATCCAGGCGTTCCAGCCGGTGCTGGTCGAGGGCAAGGCGATCAAGATCCACCCGCTCGTGTGTCCCGCTTTCAACGCGGACTTCGACGGTGACCAGATGGCCGTGCACGTCCCGCTCTCGCCGAAAGCGCAGGTCGAGGCGGAGCTTCTGATGCTCTCCTCGAACAACATCCTGTCGCCGGCTTCGGGGCGTCCGCTCGCGGTGCCGTCGCAGGATCTCGTCCTCGGGATCTACTACCTGACCAAGTCCCGCTCGAACACGAAGGGGGAGGGGCGGATCTTCTCCGACTTCGACGAGGTGATCCTCGCCTTCGAGCAGGGCGAAGTCACGACTCACACGCCGATCCGCGTGCGCTACTCGGGCAAGTACATCGACCTGACGACGCAGTACAACGACCAGGACATCGTCCACGCGGAAGTGCAGGACGTCGAAAGGACGTTGATCGACACCACCGTCGGGCGCGTCCTCTTCAACCGCGCCCTGCCCGAGGTCGTGCCGTTCATCAACGGGAACCTGAAGAAGCGCGGCCTGTCCGACTTCGTGAACTACGTCTACCTGACCTTCGGCGAGGAGCTCTGCGTGCAGATGCTCGACGACCTGAAGGATCTCGGGTTCAACGCCGCCACCCGCGCCGGCATCTCGATCGGCGTCGACGACATGCTCGTTCCGCCGAAGAAGGAGGACTACATCGCCGGGGCGCGCAAGGAGGTCCTCGAGGTCGAAACCCAGCGCAACTCCGGCGTGATCACCGCCGGTGAGCGGCACAACAAGATCATCGACATCTGGCATCGCACGACCGAGAACATCTCCGACGAGATGTTCCGCGAGATGAAGAAATCCGACCAGGTCGGGTCGGAGTTCAACCCGATCTACATCATGGCCGACTCCGGAGCCCGCGGATCCAAGGAGCAGGTCCGGCAGCTCGCCGGCATGCGCGGTCTCATGTCCAAGCCCTCGGGCGAGGTCATCGAGACCCCGATCACCGCGAACTTCCGGGAAGGCCTCTCGGTTCTTCAGTACTTCATCTCGACGCACGGCGCCCGCAAGGGGCTCGCGGACACGGCTCTCAAGACCGCCGACTCCGGGTACCTGACCCGCCGGCTCGTCGACGTCGCGCAGGACGTCATCGTCATCGAGGAGGACTGCGGGACGAGCGACGGAATCACGGTCACCGCGATCATGGAGGGCGGCGACACTCTCGAGCCGCTGCGCGATCGCATCGTCGGCCGCGTCGCGCAGGAGGACGTCTACGACCCGCTGTCCGAGGACAAGATCCTCGCGATCGGCGAGGAGATCACCGAGGAGCTGGCGTCGCGCGTCCAGGAGGCGGGCATCGAGAGGGTCAAGATCCGGTCGGTTTTGACGTGTGAGACCAAGCGCGGAATCTGCCGGCTCTGCTACGGCCGGATGCTGGCGTCCGGGAAGATGGTCGAGATCGGAGAGGCGTGCGGCGTCATCGCGGCCCAGTCGATCGGCGAGCCCGGCACCCAGCTCACGATGCGGACCTTCCACTACGGAGGGACCGCGTCGCGCGTCACCGAGCAGTCGAAGCACGCGGCGAAGAACCCGGGCACGGTCCGGTTCCTGTCGGTCGCCACGGTCGAGCGCAAGGACGGCAACCTCGTCGTGGTCAACCGCAACGGCAAGATCACGATCGTGGACAACAAGGGGCGCGAGAAGGAGCGCTATTCGGTCGTCTACGGATCGACGATCAAGGTCTCGGAGGGCCAGGAGGTCGTCCCCGGACAGGAGCTGGTCGAGTGGGATCCGTTCACTTCCGCGATCCTGACGGAAGTCGGCGGGACCGTCGCCTTCCGCGACATCGTGGAGGGTGAGAACCTGCGCGAAGAGACGGACCGGGTCACCGGTCTCGCCCAGAACATCATCGTCGAGACGGTCGGCGCCGAAAAACGCTCTCCGCAGGTCCTCGTGGCCGGCAAGGGGGCCGAGAAGAAGTACCTTCTGCCGATCGGATCGCACCTCATGGTGGCGGACGGGCAGAGCGTTTTCCCCGGAGACGTGCTCGCGAAGATTCCGCGCGAGACGACGAAGACCAAGGACATCACCGGAGGTCTCCCGCGGATCGTCGAGCTCTTCGAGGCGCGCCGGCCGAAAGACGCCGCCGTCATCACCGAGATCGACGGCTCCGCCTCGCACGGCCCGATCGCCAAAGGCATGCGCAAGGTCATCATCACCGGCGACGACGGCGAGACCCGCGAGTACCTGATCCCCCGGTACACCCACGTGAACGTGCAGGAGGGGGAGAGGGTGCGGGCGGGCGATCCCCTGATCGACGGTGCGATCAACCCGCACGACATCCTCGCGATTCTCGGCGAGAAGGAACTCCAGCGGTATCTCGTGGACAAGATCCAGGAGGTCTACCGCTCGCAGAACGTCGCGATCAACGACAAGCACATCGAGGTCATCGTCCGGCAGATGATGCGCAGCGTGAAGATCGAGGAGGTCGGCGATACGGACTTCCTGATCGACGAGCAGGTGGACCGCTTCCGGTTCGAGGAGGAGAACGAGCGCGTCATCGCGGCCGGCGGGCAGCCGGCCATCGGTCGCCCGATGCTCCTCGGGATCACCAAGGCGTCGCTCTCGACGGATTCTTTCGTCTCGGCCGCGTCGTTCCAGGAGACGACCCGCGTCCTGACCGAGGCTTCGATCTCGGGCAAGGTGGACAACCTTCGGGGCCTGAAGGAGAACGTCATCGTCGGGCGGCTCATCCCGGCGGGGACCGGCATGGAGTACTACCGCAACGTCGTGCTGGAGCGGGAGGAGATCCCGCAGGTCGAGGAGCCCGCGCTCGAGGACTTCCTGACCGATCCGGCCGAGGAGCTCGCGCTCGCCGAGGCGGACGCCGAGGTGGACGCTTCCGACGAGGATTAGCGAACATCCGGGGACAGACCGAAGTCCGTCCCCGGTGACTGCTTGATCGGGCCCGCGCGAGCGGGCCCGATTTCATTCTGCTAGTCTGTTTTCCTCGCGACAAACGATGCTCCCTGTTCTTCTGATCGCCGTTTTCGCATGCGTCGCACCCTCCGGAATTCTCCGGGCAGCGGGGACCACCCCTGCGGCGCCGGCGCGCATCGCGAGCGCGCCCGAGCCCGGGCTCGACAACGTCGAACGTGAGACGCTCGTCCGCTGGGTGCTCGCGCAGCCCGAGTTCCGCGCCCGGACGGCGGACCACCGCACGCGCGTACTCCGCGTCTGGTCCGATGCTGCAAAGGGAGACGCCGGCACGGTGCGTCGGGTCATGGTGCTCGTCCGGGACTACGACGCCGGCGTGGCGCTGGAGATCACGGTGGAGATGCCCTCGCGCCGTCTCGAAATCCGCGAGCTTTTCGGGGTCCAGCCGAGCGCCGAGGAGATCGAGGAAGGGATGGCGATCGTCCGTCGGGAGCCCGCGCTCGCCCGCTTCGTGGCCAATCCCAAACTGCGGCTGATCGGTGGCTTTCACAACCGGAGCGTGCGGCCGAAGGACCCCTGTGCCACCGAGATCTGCGTCGAGTTCGCGTTCATGAGGCCCGACTATGCCGGGCCCGCCCGATACGTGATCGTGAACCTGACGCGGGGCGTCGTCGCGCACCGCGATTTCCGGGCGCGACGGGGCGGACCCGCGGCGCCGATGACGAAGGGCGTTCGCCCATGATCGGGCCCGCACTCCTGCGGATGGCTCTCGTTGCCGCGGCGCTCGCCCTCGGGGCAATCGACCTTCGGGCGCAGTGCAGTCTGGCCGGAGCGACGCACGTCACCTGGCCGGGGTCGAACCCGGTGTGGGACTTCTGCGCCCGACGGCCGTCCCAGAGCTCCGGCGCCAACGGGTCGGGGCTCGAGCTTTCCGACGTGAAGTACAACGGCACGCTTGTTCTCTTTCAAGCGCATATGCCGATCCTGAACGTGAAGTACGCGGCGAACGCGTCGTCGTGCGGGGGGCAAAACCTGTGCTATCGGGACTGGCTGTACAGCGAGCAGGCTTTCCAGTGTGCTCCGACGGTTTCGCCCGGGATCTGTACCGGAACGACAACGGCCGCCGCAACGGTCTGCGACCATCCCGGGTCCGACGCGGGCACGTTCGAGGGCATTGCCATCGAGAGCCTTCCCGATCGGTTGAGGTTGACTGCGCAGTGTGAGGCGGGTTGGTACCGGTACATCCCGGTCTGGGAGTTCTTCGCCGACGGCACGATCCAGGCGCTCTTCGACGCCACTTCGATCGACCACACGTGCGTGGCCGTTACCCACCACCACATGGCGTACTACCGCTTCGATGTGGACGTCAACGGAAGCGCCGCCAACTACGTCGATCAGGTTTTTCCGGATGGCTCGACCGCCCGGGTCACGACCGAGCGGGACTTCATCGACACGACGCCGGCGCGGAGCAAGTGGCGGGTCGGCAGCCCGGCCTCCCCCTACGCGCTGGAGATCGCGCGCAAACCGGGGGACGGCGCCGCGGGCGATCCGGACGCGATCCCGGGCGATTCGGCCTTCGCTGGCGCAGACGGATGGGTCCTCGCCTACGCGCCCGACCAGATCTCGGACTATTCGGGCCTTTCGGTCTGTCCGGCCAACATCAACTCCTGGGACACCGACCAGAACGTGAACGGCGCCGACGTGGTCATGTGGGTCCGGGCAGCCGCCGTACACGAAGGGGAGGCGGGCGGTATCGCCCAGGACTGTTCGATGGTCGGTCCGACCCTCAAGGTCGTCCCCGCCGCGACGAAGCTCAATACGGTCGATCCCTGCCGGACCGTCGACACGCGCAACGCTCCCGGGCCGTACGGCGGTCCGGCGCTCGCCGGAAACGGAATCCGCGACTTCGTTCTGGGCGGGCAATGCAACGTTCCCATGACGGCCAGGAGCGTCGCGGTGACCGTGACGGTCGTCCAGCCTGCTTCCAGCGGCCATTTCACGGTTGTTCCGGGGGGGGCCAGCCTCCCGCTCGCGAGCACGATCAACCTCTCGGCCGGCCAGACGCGGGCGAACAACGCGGTCCTCCCGCTCGGCGCGGGAGGGGCG
>DASUAD010000603.1:0-3277 GCA_035763965.1 Thermoanaerobaculia bacterium
GCTGAAGACGTCGTTCGTTCACGCGCGCCGGGCCGTCGAGAGCGTGCCCGATGCGGATCTCGACAAGAGCGTCAAGTTCTTCGGAACCGACAAGACCGAGCGCCAGATGCTGATCCTGATCCTGAACCACGCTCACGAGCATCTCGGCCAGTCGATCGCCTACGCGCGGGTGAACGGCGTCGCGCCTCCATGGTCCGAAGGCGCGCCTCCGGCGCCGGAGAAGAAGCCCGCGGCGAAGTGACGCTCTAGCCGCGGCCGCTAACCGGCAGCTTCGCGAGCAGCCAGCGAGGCAGCCACCTTTCGCCTTCGCGAGCCGGAAATCGAGCCGTGAACCGCGAAGACGGGGCCGAAGAGGAAATAGGCGTACCCGGCGAGCCCGATCGTCGGTTCCGGCACGACGAGAGCGATCGCGATCGAAACGGCTCCGACCCCCGCGGCGAGAACGTTGCGCGCGAGGCTCGACCGCGTGTCGAAGAGTTCGACCCGATCGAGTCCGAGCTCTTCGCGCCGCCGGAGTGCGTGCGCATAGAGGAGCGCCAGCATTCCGAAAACGGCAATGACGCCCGAACCGTAGACGAGGAAAAGCGACCTCGCCTGGCCGGCGCTGGTCGTCGCTTCGGCGGGAGCCGGCAACCGGAGCAGCAGCTGGTTGATCACGAGCGTGAAAAGGAACTTGAGGGGATACACGTAGAAGAGCACGACGAACAGAAGCGCGGCGTTCAGCCAGACGATGGGTCCGTCCTGCAGGCCGTAGCGGCGAAAAAAGACATAGTGCTCGTGCCAGATCGAGACGAGCACCGCAAAGCAGACCGCAAAGGCGAGGAAGCCGCGCATGACGTTCATGAGCTCGTCGTACGAGCGCGGGACTTCCAGGGAAACGACCAGGAGAGTGACCGCGAAGGCGAAGACGGCGTCGGTGAATCCCTCGAGCCGCGAAACCTCCTGGCCGCGCCAGCGGAAGCCCGCGGAGGCACCCGCGCCCGAAGCGGCGAGCTTGCGTCGCAGGGCGCGGGTCACACGGATATCCTATCGGCATGATTCGCAAGCTCGCATCCGGGGGATACCGGCTCTACTCCCGCAAGAAGGACCCGAAAACGGGCAAGCGGAGGAATCTCGGCACGTTCAAGTCACTCGCGGCCGCGAAGAAACACGAGCGGGCCGTCCAGTTTTTCAAGAAGCGGTAGCGCACGAGAGTGTTCTCGCGGCGCGAGGAGTCTCCTAAGTCACCGGGTGGAGGAGAAGAGGTGAGCGCCCCCGGCGCGGTGCGCCGCGACCTTCACGCCGAGCTCTCCGGGTACCGCCGCGAGATCCACGAGGTCCGAGCGGACGCGGAGAAGCTTCTCGAGGGCATCTCGGAAAATCAGTTCAACTGGAAACCCTCGCCCGAGAAGTGGTCGATCGCGCAGTGCCTGGACCATTTGAACTCGGGGTGGGGCGCCCTTCCGAAGCTCGACCGCGTCATCTCCGCGGCGGACGAGCAGGGCGTTCGCGGCGGCGGTCCTTACCGCCATCCAGTCCTCGGCAAGCTCTACCTCCGGTTTACCGAACCGCCGCCGAAGATCCGCGTTCCGGCTCCGCGCCGCTTCCGGCCGGCGCCGGAGCGGTCGATCTCCGACGTCGTTCCCCGATTCCTCCAGCTCCAGCAGGAGATCCTTACCCGGATTGAATCCGCCGACGGCCTCGACCTGGGGCGAATCCGCCTCTCCTCGCCGATCTCGCGTCGGTTCCGGATTTCGCTCGGGCAGTGGTTCGGATTTCTCGCCGCGCACGAGCGGCGCCACCTCTGGCAGGCATGGCGGGTGCGGAGGCACCCGGATTTCCCGACGGTCTAGCGCCGCTTCGCAGTCGGGGCCGGCGCGGGTCCGAGCCCCGCTTCCCGATTGGAGTTGTCCATGTCCGCCGCGATCATCCAGCGACCGTCGGCTTCCCGGCGGAGGGCGAGAATGAACTTGCCCGTGTCGCCGGACGCTTCAGTTCGCCCGAACGCGCCGATGATGTAGCCCACGGATCCCTCCGTCGCGAAGGCAAGGGCCCGGAGAGCGAGCTGGCCGCCCGCCTTCGCATACGCCCGGCGAATCGCGTCCCAACCCCGGACCGGCGGCTTGCCGCTGCTCATCACGAAACCGTCCCGGGTGAAGAGTCGCGCGAGGGCCTCAGCATTGCGTGCCGCCCAGGCGCGCTCGTAGTCGCGGAGGACCCGGTCGAGCTCGGGCGGCAGGTCGACGGACGGAAGCGGCGGAGCCGGCGTCGGTGTCGGAAGGTACGCGATCGGCTTCGCGGCGACCGGCGGCGGGGCAATCGGCGGCTTTTCGGTGGGCTGCGGTTGCTGGCCGGCCGCGAGCCCGACGATCCCGACCAGAATCGCAAGGCCGGGCAAGGTCGTTCGTACCATAGGGTGCCTCCTCATTTTCACTAATCCACTCGCCCTTCATCCCGCGGGAGGCGGAGCACAGCGATGGGACCAGGCAAGGGCGTAAACCGGGGACAGACCACGGTTTTCAGAGACGCCACGGCCGGATCAGGATGGCTGCGAAAACCGTGGTCTGTCCCCTATTTCTCAGCGCGACCCTGCCAGCGGGTCGATGTGGCCGCGGTGGCATGTCGAGCAGTTGATGGCGTGCTCCTCCGGCTTTCCCTCGAGGTTCTGAAGGCTCCTCAACCTCTCGTTGATCATGCGGTTCATTTCCATCATCTCCCGCGCGGCACGCTTCGGCCGCTTTTCGTCACTCGAATAGTCCCAACCGAGATGACAGTGATAGCAGGAGACGCCGAGCGCGCGGCTGTATCCCATGTTCATGACGCGAACGAATCGCCCGGCGGGCATGCCCTTCAACGACTGTATGTTCTTGAACACCTTCTCCGCCGGCTCGTTCTCCCGTCCCGCGATTTTCTCAGCGACGGCGCGTGAGATCTGGTCGTTGAATTCCTGATTCGGGTTCTGCAAGAGGGCAGCCGGTGCCGGGGAAGAGGGCGGCGGCGTGGGCGCAACCGCCGGGGTCGGTGCGGCTGCGGGCTGCGTCGCGACCGGCGGCGACTGCGGTTGCTGAGCGGTCACGCAACCGGGAACGAGCAAGAGAACGAGAGCGCAAAGGAATCTCATCGCATCCTCCTTGATACGGGTGTCGACTGGTGAAACAGTTTCTCTCAGTCGGCCCCGGAGGAACAATGCGATCTCTTTCTCCTGTTCGACGTCGAAGTGCATCCGTCACGCTCGCCTGCGTCGCCGTTCTCACGGCGTGCGCCGCCGTCCCGCAGGCGCCGCCGAAAGAGCCCGGCC
>DASUAD010000604.1:0-3709 GCA_035763965.1 Thermoanaerobaculia bacterium
TCGGGATCCGCGATGCCGATACGCACGTCCGTGAAGCGGAGCGCGGCGAGCCGCGCGACGTCGACGTCCGCGGCGGCCCGCCTTCGCGCGCGTTCCCCTTTCTCGCTCGCGCGCGATGCGCGCTCCTTTTCCTCGTCCCGCTTCCGCCAGATCTCCTCGGCCGAGGCCTCGATCGGCGCGAGCCGCGCTTCGATCTCCTGGCGCTCGGCGGCGAGCTCGCCGTCCTCGCGGGCCGCGAGCATCCCGGCGGGCTCCGGAAGGACTGCATTCAGCCGCTCTCCGAGACGCTCGATGCGCCGCACGAGGTCGCGGAATCCGGCGGCGAGCTCGCGCGTGCCCGGCGGCTCCACGCCGGCCGCGACGCGGCCGTGCGCGAGATCGACCAGGTGCAGGACTCCCTCCGCCGCGATCCGGCGGGTGACGGCGGCGGCGTCGCGGTTGCCGACCTGGATGCGGAGGTGAACCATCGGGACCGGTCGCAGCACGCTAGCCTCCGAGAAGAGAAGCGGCGCACACGCGGTCGAGAGCGGGCCGGAGATCAACGCCGGGATCGACCCCCTCACCTCCGAGACCTCTCGCTGGGGAGGAAGCGAGAAGAAACCCGATCGCGGCGAGCCCGCGCGTCTCCGCTTCGCGGAGGAGCAGAAACGCGACTGCAGGACCGAGGCGGAACGGCGGGCCGGCGAATGAGCGGCGACAGGCCGCGACGCGCTCGTGCCGTAACGTCCGCCGGAGTTCGTCCCAGTCGGCAATCGCGCCCTCCGTCGGGAGCACCCCCCGGAAGAGACGGCGATCGAGGGGAAACGGGCCGGATCTCCATTCCGCGAGGGTCTGAAGAGCATCGCCCGGGAGCGCGTTCCCGAGCCGCACGGTCGAGCTGCCCGCGACCGCCGGGGACAGAGCGGAGAAGACGATCGCGCGGTGGAACGCGTCGAGATCCCGTTCGAAGACGACGGACAGGACGAGGCGCCGCGCGGTCGTTTCGCGGCGCGGGAGCTTCTCCGCTTCCTGCGCGAGGCGGGTGAACGCGAATCGATCCAGGGCGAGCTCGGCCGCGGCCCCGTCGTCTCCGTGCGCTTCGAGTGTCCCGCGGGCAATGGGACCCCACGGCGTCGGCGCCGTCCCCCGAACCGCGTCGGAAAGGGAGGACGCCTCGCTCCACGATTCGAGCGGGAGAGTCTCGAGGCCCCCGAAAGGTCTCCACAAACGGACCCAGCGGTTTGCCGGCAATCTCCGGGCGAGAGCCCGCCAGCCGAGCTTCAGATTCTCGACTTCGTGCCGCGCGAGGAGGGCTCGTACGAGCGGCTGCGCCGGCGCGTAACCATCGAGCACGCGGCGGTAGTCGTCGAGGAGCCGATCGAAGAGGACGCGCTCGAGCTCCGACTCCGAGAGCGCCGCCGGCGCTCCGAGCGCTTCCGCGAAGCGCGCCAGGTCGGGCGCTCCGCGGAGGACCTGCGCCTCCCACGGGTTCCGGAGACGTGACTTCCGCGCCCGCATCCGCGCGTTGCCGAAGGAGAGCCGGAAGGCGGCGATCACGTTTCGCTCCGCGGCGGCCCCTCGCGCAGGATCGCCGCGTAGGCCCTCGCGGCGCGTTCGAGCAGCGGCTCGGTCTCCGCGCGCCGCGCCAGGACGAGTTCCGAGCGCGAACGACGGCGCTCCTCGACGAGCTTCGCGCCTTCCTCGCGGATCGTCTCGATCTCCCGGGCGAGTGCGGCTTCGGCGCCCGCTTTCCTCTCGCGGAGCACTTCGTCTCTCTTCGCGCGCGCCTCGTCGAGACGGCGCCGGGCCTCGTCGCGCGCGGCGTCCACCCGAGCCCTCGCCTCTTCGTCGGCGCAGATCACCGTCTCGAGGTCCGCGTTCACAGGAATCCTCGCTCGTGGAGGAGGCGCCAGAGCAATCCGATCGCTTCCCCGGGAGGTGAGGTGCCGGAGACGACGAGGTCCGGGGAGACCGGGTCTTCATAAGGTTCGCCGGCGCCGGGGAGGTGCGGCGCGTCGCCGCGACGGGCCGCGCGATAGAGCCCCTTCGGATCGCGACGCTCGCACACCTCGGGAGGCGCGTCCACGAAGACCTCGAGAAACCGCGGAATGAGACGTCGCCCGAGGTCCCGGTGCTCGCGGCGCGGGGCCGTCGCATCGACGATGACCGGGAATCCCTGCTCGGTCAGGTGCGCCGCGAGCCGGGCGAGCGCCTCGTAGAATCGGTCGCGCTCTTTCGCTTCGTAGGTCGCTCCGGGTGTCAGGATCCGTCGCAGCGGGTCCGATTCGAGATGGATGAGCGCGACGCCGCGGTCGGCGGCCAGCTCCTTCAGAGCCCGCGCGAGCGTCGTTTTTCCGGCCGCTGGCCGTCCCGTGAACCAGACCGCCCAGCTCACGGCTCTCCGTGTCCGACGAGCTCGCGCACGGCGGCCGGCTCGAAGCGTTCACTCTCGAGAACGCCGACCACGAATCGGAGAAGCGCCCGCCGCGTCGCGTCCGCCTCCGCCGGATACCAGAGCGGGTTCGCGAGAACGAGCGCGCGGAAGGCGAAGTGCGGCGCGACGACGTCCGGGAGAGCCCGGTCTCCGGATGCGATCCGATACCGATCCCAGAAGAGGTGGAACAGCTCGGCGAACGGGCCGTCGAAACCGCCGTGCTCCCGGAGGGCGAAGAAGATGAAGTTGATCGCGAGCGCGGCGACGTCGTCGGCGGGATCCCCGTAGCGGCCGCGGCTCCGGTCGAGCGCGGTGAAATCCGTTCCCTCTCGAAAGAGGATGTTCCAGGGATGGAAGTCCCCGTGGATCCGGCGGAGCCGATCCGCACGGTCGCGCAGTCGATACCGCCAGTGAAGCGCGAGCGACTCCACGCGCTCGAGGAACTCCGGGCCGGGAAAGCCCCCGTCCGGGTAAGAGTCCGCGATTCCCGCGATGCACTCGCCCGAGCCCGTGAGATCGCGCAGGCGCCGCCGATACCAGGTTTCGTGGGTCACCGGGCCGCGGTGGATCGCCGCGAGGTAATCCGCGAGAGCGACGGCGCGGTCGCGGTCGAGCGGTTCGAGCCGGTGGCG
Organism: Thermoanaerobaculia bacterium; assembly: GCA_035763965.1. Lineage (GTDB taxonomy): Bacteria > Acidobacteriota > Thermoanaerobaculia > UBA5066 > Gp7-AA6 > Gp7-AA6. Next base: position 3,046 of record DASUAD010000604.1, read on the forward strand.
GGACGCGGTGCGCTCGAAGTCGCGGGCGTACGGCTCTCCCTCGACGAACTCCGTGAGCACGAAGAACTCCCCGGTGTCGACGAGACCAACCGCCGGACCGACGCGCGAGAATGCGCCGGCGTCTACCGCTCGGACGTGCCTCAGCAATTCGCCGTAGTCATCGAGGGCCCGCAGGACGAGCGCCGCGCGATCGGCCCGATCTTCGTGGCCGAAAGCGCCCGGCCGAACCGTCTCGAGCACGTAGCGGCGTTCCCTCCCGGCGGATCGCCACTGAACGAGTTGCGGAACGCCGTACCCGCCCCCCTTGACCCCCGGTGTGGTCGCGAGCGGCTCGATCCGGGCAAAGCGCGCATCCGGGCCGAACTTCGCAGCGAGGTGTTCGCGAAGGCCCGGGAACCGCTCCTCCAGAGTCTCGAAGTCGAGGCGGACCACATCGTTCCTCGTCAGAACGCTAGAACGGGAGCGTGCCGAACCCTTGATGCCGAAACATCAAAAAGCGCCTCCCTGCACGGCAATGGCTGTCGCGAAGGGTGCCGTGGGGCCGCATCTTTCTCGGGGTCGGGGGCCGCTTCCGGCGCCCGGCCCCATCTGATGCATTTACACCAGAGCGGGGAGGCCGGGCTGGTCTCTCATCAAAGTCAACGATGCGCGGCCGATCGTTCGT
>DASUAD010000605.1:0-3974 GCA_035763965.1 Thermoanaerobaculia bacterium
CGCCGCATCGAGCTGTCCACTGCGAATTCGGGCCCATGCTTCCCCACGCAGCAGGCGTGAGTGGAGGAACGGGGCCGGGCCGCTGTCGACCATCTCGCGCAGGCCCCGAAACGCCCGTAGCGCGTCGTCGTACCGGTGCTCCTCGACGAGGCGCTCGGCATCTCCCAAAGCGGCCTCGAACCGTTCCTTTTCCGCCTTGCCGACACCGTGCTCGAGGTACTCGCGATCGGTTGCCAGCCGGCCGGCCAGCCACTCCAGGGTCTCGGCCGTCGGCCTCGTCTTCCCGCGCTCGATCTGGCTCACGTACTCCTTCGAGAAGCGCCCGTCCGCAAGGTCCGCCTGACTCAGGCCGGCCGATACTCGTAGCGACCGGACGCGGGCGCCCACTGTTTCCAGGCCGCGACCCTCTGGTGCTGCCCAGTCCTCCTCCGACCCCACGCAGGAATCGTCTCATGCCCGAGACGATCCGGCGAGGGCTAGGACGGTGAACGACGCGAGAGCTCGTAGAGTGCGATCGCTCCGGCGGCGGCGACGTTCAGCGACTCCGCCGCTCCAGGGAGCGCGATGGTGACCTCGTGGCTCTGAGCCACTAAGTCGTGGGGAAGCCCTTCTCGCTCCGAGCCGAGGACGAGTGTCAACGGTGGCTCGAGCGAGACTTCGGGGAGCGGCTGACCACCGTGGGCGACGAGCGCGATCCGTCGTGCCGGCGTCGCGTCCCAGTCGACGATCGGCACTCTGAAGATCGCTCCCGCCGATGCGCGGAGAGCACGTGGCCCGACTGGATCGGCGCAGCCTGCCGAGAGCGCGAGGGCCGCACCGAACGCATCGGCGGTCCGGAGCAGCGTTCCGACGTTCCCCGGATCCGCGACGCGCCAGAGCGCGACGACGACGTCGCGCTCGCCGGTCGGCAAGTCGTCGCGTCTGTAGACGGCGATGACCCGCGGCGCGTGGCCGAGCGTCGAGACCTCGCCCAGGAGCTCGGGCCGAACGTTCTCCTCGCCGACGAGGAGCACGACCGGCTCGACGCCGGCGGCAGCTGCCGACTCGACGAGGTCCTCGCCCTCGGCAGCGAACAGCCCCGTCTCGAGGCGATGCTTCTTCTCGGAGAGAAGCTTCCGCACGAGCCGGAGCTTCTCGTTCTGACGCGACTCGATCAGGATTGGGTGCGTCTTCTCAGGATGTTTCCGTGCATCCCGAGAAGGCGCACTCCTATGCCGCTTCGGCCTCGAGCGCGGCCTTGGCCCGCTCGGCGACCGCGGCGAACGCCTGAGGGTCGGAGACCGCGATGTCCGCCAGCGACTTGCGATCGAGCTCGATCCCGGCCTTCTTGACACCCGCCATGAACCGGTTGTACGAGAGCCCGTTCACCCGCGCAGCGGCGTTGATCCGCACGATCCAGAGCGAACGGAACGTGCGCTTGCGCGTCTTGCGATCGCGATACGCGTAGACGAGGGAGTGCTCGACCTGCTCCTTCGCGAAGCGATAGGACGACTTCTTGCGTCCGTAGTAGCCCTTCGCCTGCTCGAGGACCTTGGCGCGTTTCTTCCGTGCGTGGACTGCTCTCTTGACGCGGGGCATGCGAGACTCAGCCTCCCCTCAGAAGCTTCTCGACCGCCTTCACGTCGCTCTTCGCGACGTCGTATGCCTTGCGGAAGCCGCGCCTACGCTTCGACGACTTCTTCTCGAGGTTGTGGCTCCTCATCCCGTGCCGGCGCAGGAGCTTCCCCGTCCCCGTCACCTTGAAGCGCTTCTTCGCGCCCTTTGACGTCTTCATCTTTGGCATCCGTCTTCACTCCTACGTTCTTGTTCGGCCCGACAACCATGACCATGTTGCGGCCGTCCAGGACGGGCTGCTGCTCGATCGACCCGAACTCCTTGACGTCCTCCGCAAGCCTCATGAGCAGATCCCGACCCCGTTCCGGATGGAGGGTCTCGCGCCCTCGGAACATGATCGTGACCTTGACCTTGGCTCGCTGCTCGAGAAAGCGCACAACGTGCCCCTTCTTGGTCTCATAGTCGTGGTTTCCGATCTTCGGTCTGAGCTTGATCTCCTTGATGTGGATCTGGAGCTGGTGCTTGCGGGCCTGCTTCGCACGCTGTTCCTGCTCGTAGCGGTACTTCGAGTAGTCCATGACTCGCGCCACCGGTGGATCGGCGTTCGCGGCGACCTCGACCAGGTCGAGGCCCTTGCCGTATGCGAACTCCAGCGCTTCCTTCGTCGCAGTGATCCCAACCTGTCCACCGTTCTCGTCCACCAGTCGGACACGGGGCACGCGGATCTCCTCGTTGATGCGCTCCTCCCGCTTTCGCGGAACGACCCGGTCCATGACGGGCCGGCGGCGACGTGGTCTCAAAGGCCCTTCATCAAGCTCTCAGCTTCCTCCTTGTAAACGACAGAACCGCTGCAAGCAGCGGCTCCTCTTCCGTCCAACCCCAGCAAAACTCCACCGGCTCGGTTGAACCCCCGCGCGTCGTGCCCAGCAGGTCAGACACCGGAGGTGAGGAAGCTGTGAGCTCCTGCTTGCAGACGCAAAAGCCTAGCAGGCCTGGTCCGTCATTCGGTCGGTGTCGGGCCCGTGGGGTTCGACCCCTGGGGATCCGCCTCGGCCGCCAGCGCTCGGAACGTTCCGAGCAGGTCGTCGAGCGAGCGCGTCGACCGACCTCCTCCCCGCTCGCGCACCGCGAGCGCGTCGTCGGTCTCGCGGTCGCCGTAGACGACGACGAAGGGGATCTTCTCGAGCTCGGCATCGCGGATCCGCTTGCCGACCGTCTCGTCACGCTCGTCCACCTCGACGCGGTACCCTTCGGCCGCGACCCGCGCCCGAAGCGTTGCTGCGGCCTCGCGATGCGACTCCCCAACGGGCACGACGAGCATCTGGACGGGCGCGAGCCAGAACGGGAACTCGCCGCCGTAGTGCTCGATGAGAATCCCCATGAACCGCTCGAGCGATCCGAGCAGCGCGCGGTGGATCACGACCGGCGAATGCTCGCGGTTGTCCGCGCCCATGTACGTCAGCCCGAACTGCGCGGGCATCTGGTAGTCGAGCTGGATCGTCCCCATCTGCCAGCTGCGCCCGAGAACGTCGGTCATATGGAGGTCGATCTTGGGTCCGTAGAACGTGCCCTCACCGGGCGAGATCGCGTACTCGAGCTCGTGCCGCTTCAGAGCTGCCTCGAGAGCCGCCTCGGCGCGTTCCCATTGCTCGTCCGTCCCGAGTCTCTTGTCCGGCCGCGTCGAGAGCTCCGCCCGCGGCGTGACTCCGAACCGGTCGTACAGGTAGTCGACGTAGTCGATCATCCCGTCGATCTCGTCCTGGATCTGATCCTCGGTCACGAAGACATGCGCGTCGTCCTGCGTTATGTGCTTCACCCGCAAGAGACCGTGCAGCGTGCCGCCGCGTTCGTCGCGGTGGAGCGTCGAGGACTCCGCGTAACGAATGGGAAGGTCGCGGTACGAGCGGAGCTGGGAGCCGAAGAGCAGCATGTGGCCCGGGCAGTTCATCGGCTTGAGGGCCATCGGCTCGTCGCCCTCGTGCGGCCGCACGAAGAACATGTTCTCCTCGTAGTTCTCGTAGTGACCCGAGGTGATGTATGTCTGGAGGTCGTAGAGGAGCGGCGTCTTGACCTCGACGTATCCACGCCGCCGGTTCTCCCGCCGGCGGAGGTCCTCGAGGGCATTCCAGACCACCATCCCCTTCGGGTGCCAGAACGGCGAGCCGGGCGAGTGGTCGGAGAGATGGAAGAGATCGAGCTGGCGTCCGAGCTTCCGATGGTCGCGCGCTCTCGCCTGCTCGAGCCGCTCGAGGTGCGCGTCGAGATCGGCCTGCGAGTAGAAGGCCGTGCCGTAGATGCGCGTGAGCTGCGTGTTGCGCTCGTCTCCGCGCCAGTACGCGCCCGCGAGGCTCGTCAGCTTCAGCGCTTTGATCGGTGAAGAGTCCTGGAGATGGGGCCCGCGGCAGAGATCCGTGAAGTCG
>DASUAD010000606.1:0-6353 GCA_035763965.1 Thermoanaerobaculia bacterium
GCCCGACTTCACGGCGCAATCACAGGTCGTCAACGGCGCCTCGGATCTCTTCGTCGAGGTGTTCGGGGACGCCGGGCGGCACACGCGCATGGCCGTCGGCGTCTCGGCACTGCCCTACGACGTGGCGGTCGAGGTCGAAGCTGTTTTCGAGATCCGTTGAGCCCGCAACGACCGCGAGCCGCCCGCGCCTCGTGAACGACCCTGTTCCCCTCCGCCGCCCGCCGGACGCCGTGACCACCGGCCTGTGGTGCGCGGTGGTCGTCCTCGTGGTGGTCGGGGTCGCAGCGAGCATCGGCAGGGGAGTTTTTCCCGGCGACTTCGCCACTCGCGCCGATCCCGTCCGCGGGCAGATTCTCGCCGCCCTGCACCGAGCGGACCCTTTCGCGTCCGAGCGCGCGCAGGAGCTCGATCGGTTCGACGTGCGTTATGCGGCAAACCCTCTGCTGACGCTGGCGCACGTCGTGCCGGGCGGCGTCTTCCTGATCCTCGCACCGCTCCAGTTCTCCGCGAGGATTCGAAATCGTCACATCCGCTTTCACCGATGGTCCGGACGCGTGCTCGTGGCGACGGCTCTCGTCGCCGCCGCAGCCGGCCTGCACTTCGGCCTGTCCATGCCTTACGGAGGATCGGGCGAGGCGGCGGCAATCGCGGTCTTCGGGGGCCTGTTCGTGATCGCGGTGCTGCGCGCGTTCGTTGCGATCCGGCAACGTCAGGTCGCCGTCCACCGGGAATGGATGATCCGGGCCTTCGCGATCGCCATCGGCATCGCGACCGTGCGGGTCGTCGCCGCCGTGCTCGACCTCGCTCTCACGCCGGCCGGTGTCGGGCCGTCGAAGATCTTCGTGCTCTCGCTGTGGATCGGGTGGGGCGCGACTCTCGCCGCGGCAGAGATCTGGATCCAGCACACACGCCCAGCGACCCGCTCGGTCCTCGAGGAGATCGCGTCTTCCTCGGGTTCGGGAAATCGAGCCGCCGAGTGACGATCTCGCAGCCGCTTGCGGAAAGGCGCGGGCCCCGCCCGCGCACGACGCCGACGAGCCCGCACACGCAGCTCGACCAGCAACCCGGCGCGGAAACGGCCGGCCCGCTTCGCGCGAAGCTGGCGCAGGCGTTGTTCGCGCTGCCCGACGTGCGCGAGGCGCCGAGCGCCGTTTCCGTTCCCGGGGCGCGGGCCCTGTGGCTCCCTCCTTCCGCCGCGCGCGGCCCCCGCGAGGCGTTCCTGGTCGGAACGGAATTCGCCCACCTCCACCCGGCGCCGGACTGGAGCCTCCACGCCGCTCTGCCGCCACGGCTCGCGGAAGAGGCCGTTGCGCACGGGTGGGCCGAGGCGCACCCGGCGGCGCGGCTCGGACTCGTACCGCCCAACGTCGTGATGCTGTATGCCCCGCGCGACAAGAAGGAGCTTCAGGTCGTCCTCGATCTCGTGCGTGCCGGTCACGCGTTCGCGCGCGGAGAAGCCGCCGGTGCTCATGGGTCGGTCTTCTGACGCCGCGCGGATTCGGCTGGTGACTTCCGTCTTCAGAACCTGAGGAGTGCCCGATGAAGCCGAAAAACCTCTACCTGTTGCTCTGCATCGTGGGCACGGTCCTTCCGTGGTCCCAGTTCCTGCCGTTCCTGCGCGAGAACGGGCTCGATCTGCGGCTCTTCTTCGAACAGCTCTTCTCGAACCGGATCGGCGCGTTCTTCGCATGGGACGTCATCGTGTCGTCGCTCGTGCTCTGGGCCTTCGTGTTCGTCGAGGGCCGACGCGCCGGCGTCAAGAACCTGTGGGCGCCGATCGCAGCGAACCTCGCGGTCGGGGTGTCTCTGGGGCTGCCGCTCTTCCTCTACATGCGCGAGACGCACCGCCGATGAGCTCCTCCTTCCCCGACCACTTCTCGGACGTCGCGGGCGCTTATGCGGAGCACCGTCCCGACTACCCGCCGCAACTCTTCACGTGGCTCGCGACTCTCGTGCGGGAGCGCCGGCTCGCCTGGGATTGCGCGACGGGGACCGGTCAGGCGGCGGTCGGAGTGGCGGACCACTTCGAGCGCGTGATCGCGACCGATGCGAGCGCGGCACAGATCGCGGCCGCGCGGCCGCACCCGAAAGTCGAGTACCGCGTCGCGCCCGCGGAAGCGAGCGGGCTCGCCACGGGGTCGGTGGATCTCGTGACGGTCGGGCAGGCGCTTCACTGGTTCGATCGCCCCGCGTTCTACGCGGAAGCGCGACGGGCTCTCCGGCCGGACGGCGTCGTCGCGGTCTGGACGTACGGCGCTTCGAGTCTCGGCGATCCGCGGCTCGACGCGGCGCACCACCGCTTCTACTCGGGGACCGTCGGGCCCTACTGGCCGGCCGAACGCGCTCTCGTGGAGGCGAGCTACCGCACGATCGAGTTTCCGTTCGAGGAGATCGAGCCGCCCGCCTTCGAGATGGAAGCGGAATGGCCGCTCGCGACCTTCCTCGGATATGTCGGCACCTGGTCGGCGGTGACCCGCTTTCGGCGGGAGCGGGGATTCGATCCGGTCCCGCAGCTTTCCGAGGAGCTGCGGGAGCACTGGGGAGACCCGGAATCGCAGCGGAAGATCCGCTGGCCTCTCTCGTTTCGCGTCGGCCGGCGGAAAGCGAAAGAAGGATGACCGTGTTGTTCCCGGCGATCCGGAAGATCGTTTCGGCGCACGAGTACTCGGCGCTCGGAGAAGATTTCGAGAAGCAGGAGCATCGCCTTTTCGGCGAGGACGGCTTCGAGAAGATGGTCGACCGGATCGCCGCCATCGAGAAGCGCCTCGGGATCTACGAGCTGTCGAAGTTCACGCCTTGACGCCGCTCCAGGAGATCCGGCTGCGCGAGAACGTCTGGGTCTTCACCCTCGGGGGAGACCGCGTCGAGACGAGCTACGGCGCGAACTGCACGGCCGTGATCGGCCGAGACTCCGTGCTCGTCGTCGATCCGCTGATCGCGCCGGCGTTCGCGCGGCTCGTCGACGATTCGCTCCGCGAGAAGACGACTCTCCCGGTGAGCCACGTCGTCCTGACGCATCACCACACGGACCACGCGCTCGGCGCGAGCTGGTTCGCCGCGCGCGGCGCGGCGATTGCGGCACATCCGGCGTGCCGTGAGGCCATGGCGAAGGAGCACCCGGGTCTCGTCGCGGCGCGCCGCCGGATCCCGCAGCTCGCGGAGCTGTTTCGGGACGCCGAGCCCCATCTTCCCGGGAGGCTCATCGAGGGCTCCGTGTCGATCGATCTCGGGGGGACGTTTCCCCGCGTGTTCCACCCGGGCCGGGGGCACACCGCCGGGGACCTGGTGGTGCACCTCGAGACCGAATCTCTCGTCGTGTGCGGCGACCTGATCTCGGTCGGGTACCACGTCAACTACGAAGACGCGGCGGTCCTCGACCTGCAGGCAGGGCTCGACACGCTTCTCGGCCTCGAGGCTCGAACGTACGTTCCGGGCCACGGCTCGGCCGGCGGCAGGGAGATCGTGAGCGCCCAGTTCCTTTACCACGCCGCCGCCCGTTCGGCTGCGTCCCCCGAAGAACTCCGAGGGCGATATCCCGACTACCTTCTCTCCGAGATCCTCCCGCAGTCCGTCCAGGCGTGGCGAAAGGCCCTCTGACGAAGGGGCGCACCCTCCTCGCCGCGCTCTCCCTCCTCGCAGCGGCCGCTGCGCCGCTCCTCGCCCATCCGGGAGTCGGAATCGTGATGGACGCGCGGGGCAACGTCTTCTACACGGACCTGAAGCAGGTCTGGAAGATCGCGCCCGACGGACGAAAAACGGTCGCCGTGCCCGACGTTCACACGCACGAACTGTGTCTCGACGAACGCGGAGACCTCTACGGCGAGCACCTCTGGTACGAAGGGGACAGGACCAGGAAATGGGGCCACCGGGTCTGGCGAAGGAGTCCCGGCGGCGCGGTGACCGACGTGTACGGACCGCGCGAAGGTTTCCGGACAGACTACAGCTTCGTGCAAGACGCGGCGGGAAACATGTACTCGGCAGTCGAGGGGACTCCGACCGCGTTTCGGCGGAGAGCGCCGGACGGGACCGTTGCGACGATCGCCCTCTGCCGGGACTGCCGCCACGTGCGCTGGATGACGGCGGCGGCGGACGGCACGCTGTACTTCACCGATTCCGGGGACGTCCGCTCGGTCTCTCCGGACGGGCGGATCTCGACTCTCGCGCGGAAGCTCTCGTCCGGCGCCTCGCACGTGCCCGGGAGACAAGACTGGAGGCTCTTGATGGGCCTCTGGACCGACGCAGAGCGCAACGTCTACGTCGCCGTCTACGGTTCGCGGGAGGTCAAGCGGATATCGGCGGGCGGGCGCGTGGACGTCGTCGCGAGGTCCCGGTTTCCGTGGGCACCGACCGGCGGCCTCGTCACTTCCAACGGAGACCTCTGGCTGCTCGAGGCGACGTTCACGAACGCCGTGCGCGCGCGTCGCATTTCCGGCTTCCGGACAAACGAATCGCCGGCGAGCCGCAAGCGCTCTCCATGAAGACCGTCGAGGAGAAACCTTCCACCCCGGCGGCGATGCGGGTCGGGTACTGGTTCGCCCTCATGCTGTCGGTCGCGCTCGCCGGTGCTTTCGTCCTCACCGCCGCCGGAATCCTTCCCTACGCGATCGCCGGTCAGACGGTCTCGCGCGAGGCGTGGTGGCGCGTCGCGCCGATCCTTCCGGTCGTCTCCGCCTTCGCTGCGGCGATCGCCCGGGGGATCCGCGGGCGCCGTCCCTGGACTCGGCACCTGGCGATGCTCCTCTGGGCGGCCCTCGCGTTCGCGGCGCTCGTGAGCGGAATCCGCCGGGACATTCCGCGTTCCGTCGTGATTCGCGCGCTCATCGAGCCGACGGTGCTCCTCCTGCTCTGCGGCTGGTACTTCTATTTGAAACCGAACGTGGTGAAGTACTTTCGCGCGATCTCCCGAACCGGGGCACCTTCTCCATCCGGCAGACGGGACGGGGATTAGGATGATGAAACTGCCGAACGGCGGATCGCCTATTTCAGGGCAGGAGCAAGACATGACCGAGAAAGCGACGTTCGCGGCGGGATGCTTCTGGGGCGTGGAGTCGGCGTTCCGGCAGGTGCCGGGAGTCGTGGATACCGCCGTCGGTTACACGGGCGGAAGCCTCGCGAACCCCACGTACGAGGACGTCTGCACCGACCGAACGGGACACGCCGAGGCGGTCCAGGTGGAGTTCGATCCGGCGAAGGTCTCCTACGAAAAGCTCCTGGACGTTTTCTGGGAGAACCACGATCCGACCACGAAGAACCGACAGGGGCCGGACGTCGGAACCCAGTATCGGTCGGCGATCTTCTTCCACGGTCCCGAACAGGAGAGGGCCGCCTCCGAATCCAAAGCCCGGCTCGAGAAGAGCGGGAAGTTTCGACGGCCGATCGTCACCGAGATCGTTCCCGAGAAGGAATTCTGGCGCGCAGAGGAGTACCACCAGCGGTATCTGGAAAAACGCGGTCTCGCGCACTGCAGGATCTGACGTGACGGACATCGGGCGCCGGTACCTCGACGACGCCGTCGGGGAGTTCCGCAAGTACAAGAAGTACGCCGACCGGGCGGTCGCGCAAGTGTCGGACGACGAGTTCTTCCGTCAGATCGATCGGGAATCGAACTCGATCGCGCTCATCATGAAGCACATCTCGGGCAACCAGCACTCGCGGTGGAAGGACTTCCTCACGACGGACGGAGAGAAGCCGGATCGGGATCGCGACACGGAGTTCGAGCGGTTCGACTCGGACACGAAGGAAAAGCTGCTCGCGCGCTGGGAGGAGGGCTGGCGCCTTCTCTTCGAAGCGCTCGCCCCTCTGACGGGCGAGGATCTCGAGCGGACTGTCTCCATCCGCGGCGAAGCGCACACCGTTCTGCAGGCGATCCAGAGGCAGCTCACACACTACGCTTCGCACGTCGGTCAGATCGTTTTCCTGGCGAAGCACCTCGCGGGGGACCGGTGGAAGACCCTTTCGATCCCGCGCGGAAAGTCGCGGCAGTTCGACGTAACGAAGGCAGGAACGCCTTATCGGGCTTGACGGGATTCGCTCCGGAAAGGTCTGCATGATCCTGGTTCGCAACGTTTTCCGGCTGAAATTCGGGAAAGCAAAGGACGCGCTCGCCCTGTGGAAAGAGGGACGTCAGATCGCGCAGAGAATCGGTTCCGGCGGGAGGATGCGCGCGTTGACCGATCTCGTCGGGCCTTTCTACACGCTCGTGATGGAAGAGCAGTTCGAGTCGCTCGCCGAGATGGAAAAACAGTTCCAGTCCGAAATGGGCGCCGAGGAGTGGAAGGCCTGGTACCAGAAGTTCGTCCCGCTCGTGGACAGCGGATATCGCGAAGTCTTCACCGTCGTCGAGTAGCGCCGAC